>JBDKUD010000339.1:0-36251 GCA_039679805.1 Syntrophomonas sp.
GCTGCGAAACCAGAATTGTAACAGTACCGTCTCTTAAAACTATCAAAGTTCTCTGAACATTTTGGAGAAACTTTTATAGTAGGGCGCTTTTCCTTTAAAAACAACACGGATTTTACCGAATGCTTACGGTTAAACAACAAAGAAGAATGACGTTCCCGGTCTTCCTGCTCTGCCTTGATTGGCTTTATTTGATTAATATTGCCGAAGTTAAAAATGGGAGGGTACAGCTATGTTCTTAAAATTACTCACCATAACAAAAGGGAGTTCAGTTATCCGCGAAATCGAATTCAGGAAGGGGATTAATCTGATCGTCGATGAAAGTGAGGGGAAGATAACAGGGAATAATGTAGGAAAAACCACCGTTCTAAAGCTGATTGACTTTTGTTTTGGAGCAAACAAAAATATCATTTGGGAAGATCCTGAAAACAGGAAACAAGTTTACACCCTTGTACGGGATTTTCTGGTCAATAACAAAGTGCTTATAACACTTTGTTTAACCGAAGACTTCGACCGCCCCGATGCAGGTGAAATCGTGATTGAAAGAAATTTCCTGAGTAAGACGCAAGAGATTATCAGACGAATTAACGGGGTCGATTATATTGAAGATGATTTCAAAGCTAAGCTGAAAGAAATCTTCTTCCCCGATCATAAAGCCGGGAAACCAAGTTTCAGGCAGATTATTTCACACAATATCCGGTATAGCGATCTGAGTATCACGAATACGCTGAAAACACTAGATCAATACACGCCCGATGTAGAATACGAGGCGTTATACCTCTTCCTGCTGGGCTGTGAATTCACACAAGGTGATAGCAAACAAGCGTGGATTGAGAAAATCAGACAAGAAAACACGTTCAAAAGAAGGATAGAACGCGATCAGACAAAGTCAGCTTATGAAGCAACCCTTTCGCTAATTGACAATGAAATAGACGACCTGAATTACAAAAAGTCAATCCTTAACATCAATGAGAATTTTGAAGCGGACCTGAATCAACTCAATCAGCTAAAGTACCGGATTAACAAATTAAGTTCAGAGATCAGTAAACTTCAAATACGAAAAGAGCTTATCCTTGAAACACAGCACGATCTGGAATCCGGAAAATCCGATATCGATGTCCGGCAGTTGAAGCAAATCTACGAACAGGCCACCGGAATATTGGGCAATCTTCAAAAGTCGTTCGAAGATCTGGTCCGCTATCATAATCAAATGATTTCTGAAAAGATTCGGTTTGTCACCGGAGAACTCCCGCTACTCGAAGAAAAAATCAGAGCAAAGCGGTCAGAGCTAAAACCACTGCTGGACGAAGAGTCGACCCTTGCAAATGCTGTCTCCCAAAGCGATTCTTTCGACGATCTGGAAAGCCTGATCGATGCTTTGAACGAGAAATACAGGCTAAAAGGTGAATACGAGAATATCATCCAGCAACTGGAGGAGGTAGAGAGCAATCTGCGGAATTACAATGAAAGTCTGCAGCAAATTGATGATGAACTGTTTTCAGGAGATTTTGAGACAACACTAAAAAACCAGTTAAACAAGTTCAACAAACATTTCGCGTCTGTGTCGCAATGGTTGTATAACGAGCAGTATGCGTTGAAGTATGACATTGCTGCCGGCAAGAATGGACAACGAATATACAAGTTCAGCACATTCACTCCTTTCGGACCGAATATTGCTTCAGGAAAAAAGCAAGGCGAAATTTCATCGTTCGATATTGCTTATATTTTTTTCGCCGACGAAGAAAATATACCCTGCATGCATTTTATTCTCAACGACAAGAAAGAACTGATGCACGACAACCAGCTGGTCAGGATTGCCCGTCTTGTGAATAAGAACGGCAACATTCAGTTTGTCGCGTCCATTTTAAAAGATAAATTGCCTGCCGAGCTAAATAATCCGGCCTATTTTATTGTCCGTTTATCTGAAGATGATAAACTATTCAGGATTGAGAAATAGCCGTCAAACATATAGATTGCGCCTTTTACGCCGTCGTTACCTCATCAAATTTGCAATACTCCGAGTTGTTTGAGATATATTCGGGAACCAGCTTTTTCATACGCTGTACCAACCCGGCATCGGTTTCAGCTTGAGTCGCTTTAAGCAGCTCATCAACCTCAAGCTTAACTAAGGTAAAACGATGCTCCCTTACCTGTGCAGCCTTAATCTTCGGGTGATGAGTTTTGATTGTATTTTCGTCATCCGCCAGCAGCTCCTCGTATAATTTTTCGCCGGGTCGCAGGCCGGTAAACACGATCGGAATGTCAATATCCGGCTTAAGTCCGGCCAACGTGATCATTTTCACCGCCAGATCATAGATCTTCACGGGATCGCCCATATCGAATACATAGATCTCTCCGCCGTTCCCCATGAACCCAGCTTCCAGCACCAGCTGACAAGCTTCGGGGATGGTCATAAAGTAACGCATAATTTCAGGATGCGTCACAGTTACCGGTCCGCCTTCGGCGATCTGTCTTCTGAAAACCGGAACCACCGAACCGTTCGAGCCAAGCACATTCCCAAAGCGGGTCGTGATAAACTGCGTATCAGTCATGCCCGATTGGGCCAGCGACTGAATGTAGATCTCGCAGATCCGCTTCGAAGCCCCCATCACGTTGGTCGGGTTCACAGCCTTGTCGGTCGAGATCATCACGAACTTTTTCACGCCAAATTCCACCGAAAGGTCTGCCACCAGCGTGGTCCCGCCCACGTTCACCCGGATAGCCTGGTAAGGCGAATCTTCCATGAGCGGCACATGTTTGTAGGCGGCAGCATGGAAAACATATTCAGGCCGGTACGCGTCAAAAACTGCACGCATCCGGTGCCGGTCAATCACGCTGGCAATCACCACCTCAAACCGTGAAGCCGGCCAGCTCTTTAACAACTCGCTTTGCAGCTCAAATAACGGAGACTCGGCAAGGTCAAGCAAAATAACCTTTTTCGACTCGAACGACATCAGCTGACGCACTATTTCCGAACCGATCGAGCCGGCAGCACCGGTAACCAGTACTACCGCGTTTTTTAAGCCCTTTGAAACCTCATCCTGATTCAGCCAGATCGGCTCACGCCCCAGCAGGTCCTCAATATTAATATCCCTGATCTGTCTCGAGCTGAATTTGCCTCCAATCCAGTCCTTGACAAGCGGTACCTCCCTCACTTTTACGCCATATTGCACGCAATGCTCAAGAAACCGCTTTTTACGTTCAGGAGATATTTTCTTTTTCTCAATGGCCAGGATGATCTCCTTAATTTCATCTGTTATAATAAATTTTTTAAACGCTTGCTTTTCCGTATAGATTTGTTTCCCAGAAAGCTCCTTTCCTTCGAGGACCTTTTTGTCATCGATAAAACCTGCCACTTTGATGTGCGAATGGCCATCATTTTCAAGTACATTACATGCAATCTGTCCAAGCTCTCCTGCACCGAATATCAGCACCGGACTATATTCGTTGCGGGAATTGCCGTAAGTCTGATAAATCCCTCTCACCCCCAGCCGGAATGCCAGGAGCAACACCAGTGTGACCACCGAATGGATCAATACCACAGAATAGGGTAACATCCATATTTCGGGAACGGAATTCAAATGGGTAATGCCCGAAACAAGCATGACGAGCACAGTAGCCAGGCTGATTGCAAAAAACAATTTTAAGAAATCCTCGATCGACGAATGCCTTAGAATACCCCGATACGATCCCGTCAGCAGGAAAGCCAGCAGATATATAGGAAGAAGAATACAAGTCAGATGAAGCATGATCTCACCCAGTGAGATCATCCCTATGTTCAGATTAAAACGAAGAACATCAGCTAACAAAAAGCCCAGCGCCATGATCGTCAGGTCAGTCAGCAACACCAGCTTACGGGGCAGGCTATGTTTTTTAAATATTGCTCGAATTTTTTCGTTCATAAACCCATTCTAAAAATTTGATTTAAACGATTAGCAAAAATTGCTCACATGAGGATTTTGAACAAAATCTTAACAAATGTACAAAATATTCAATCATACTGTTCAAAATACTTTCACGAGATTACTCCAGTCCTCAGTCTGATGGTCGTGTTTTAATACGAAATTAAGTCAGACAATCATCGATTAGGTTTATCATAACAGCTGTAGACCGAATTTTTCGAGATGAATTCCGGAACGATGCTTTCATACGCTGCACCAACTCGGCCTCTGTTCTGGTTGATAGACAGCCTCCAGATTTTCAACATCCTTAAAAATCACGTTAAAACCGTACATACGCATTAAAGCTGCTTTAATCTTCAGGTGACGAGTGTAAGCCATATTCTCCTCGTCGCCCATCAGCTCTTTATAAAGCTTTCCTCTCAGCTGCAATGAGAACCCGATCGCGATGTTCGGTTTCAAACCAATCAGGTCTTAGATTTTCACCAGATCCCCCATCTCGAACACGTAAATCATCGTGAACCATATCAGACTCATCGCAAAAATGATAGTTCCAATACAATTTCAGATAAGAGTACGATATAATCATATATAGCTTGAATCGCATTCGTTCTTACCCTAGCCTTTTACTTGAAGAAGCTGAGCTCTTTCCAAATTCTTCAAATTTAATCCACGTAGGATTGGTCTTCTGCTGCTACCTCCGACTCAGAAACTCCCCTGTTCAATGAACGTCTCGCTCTTCAAATAGGCTCAGTTCGTATAGTTGAATATCCCTTATTCTCCCCAAACAATGCGTCTAACATAGTCTGTGTAGGAGAGGATTATGCGGACAACTTTATCGCTGACGTTGGGCATAGTATAGTCGGCTACGGGGCGGAAGTTTCGTGTTTCACTTATTTGCTGGTATTGCAATTGAATCAATCCCTGTATTACTCGTTCCGGATTGAGACCGACCATCATTACGCTAGCCTCTTCCATTGCCTCGGGCCGCTCATGGGCCTCTCGGATGTTGAGCGCACGAAAGTTCAGGATAGACGATTCTTCCGATATGGTGCCGCTGTCAGACAGCACCGCTCGAGCGTGCACTTGGAGGGCCAGATAATCGCTCAGCCCGAAGGGCTTCATTAAGCGTATCAGGGGGTCGAAGGTGATCTTTTTGGAGTCCACCATCTTGCGGGTTCGCGGATGACAGGTCACAATAACTGGTAGACCGTATTCAGCAGCCATGGTATTGAGAATCTCCACCATACGAAAGAAATTCCGTTCCAGAGCAATGTTTTCTTCCCGGTGCGCTGAGACAACAAAATACTGTCCGGCAGTCAGATTGAGCGTGTCAAGCACTCGCGACGCAACCACCTTGGGAAGGTAATGATGCAACACCTCGTACATGGGGCTACCGGTCTTAATAATCCTGTCCGGCCGCAATCCTTCGGCCAGGAGGTATTCGCGGGCAATGTCGCTATAGGTAAGGTTTATGTCGCTAATATGATCTACAATCTTACGGTTGGATTCTTCGGGAACCCGTTGGTCAAAGCATCGGTTTCCGGCTTCCATATGAAAAATGGGAATATGCCTTTTTTTGGCGGCAATGGCACAAAGACAGGAATTGGTGTCGCCCAGGACAAGAAAGGCATCGGGCTGCTCCTTCTCAAGAACGGGATCTATATTTAAAAGAATCTGACCGGCAGTGGCAGCGGCATTACCTTGGGCTGCATTCAAAAAATAATCGGGTTTACGCAAATCGAGGTCGGTAAAAAATATTTCATTCAATTCGTAATCGTAATTCTGACCGGTATGGACCAAAACATGTTCCACGGCTTCCGATACATCCAACTTTTGCATCACACAGGAAAGACGTATGATCTCGGGACGCGTTCCCACCACAGTCAATACTTTCAATTTTTTCATACACTCAAACTTCTAAAAAATAAGTATCGGGGTTATCCTTATCGAACGGTTCACAGGCCCACATAATGGTGACCATAGGTATATCTCCAAGGTTCTCAATATTGTGGGTATAGCCCACTGGAATATCCACAACTTCGGGAATGTTTCCAGAAACATGGTATTCCGTTATTTTATCTGAATCTATCCGGCGGAGCCTGATCACTCCTCTGCCGCTTACCACCAGAAATTTTTCGTTTTTCGTATGGTGCCAATGATTCCCTTTGGTAATGCCTGGGTTAGAGATATTAACAGAGACCTGCCCTCTATCGGGACTTCTTAGAAATTCAGTAAATGAACCCCTGTGGTCTGCATGCTTCGTAAGCAAGTAAGAGAATTTATCTTCGGGCAGATAACTTAGGTATGTGGCATATAGTTTTTTTGTAAATGGATCGCCCATATCGGGGACCAAGAGATTCCCGCGAGAATCCCTGAAAGATTCTATCACCTGTACAATGTCGCCTAAAAGCATTTTATACTGGTCCCTTACCGTACAGAAGCCATCCTGTATATAAGGCTTGTCTTCCATGGCATAACAAAACTCATAAACGACATCGTCTATATACACCAGCGTCATTTGCACCAAGGGATCGTTTACCTGTATGGGCAGGTTATGAGCAATATTGTGGCAGAAGGTGGCTACCGCACTGTTGTAATTGGGCGAGCACCATTTTCCGAACACATTGGGTAGCCTGTAAATATACGTCTTAACATCATTTTCCATCCCATACTGTCTCATAAGGTCTTCTCCAGCCTTTTTGCTTACCCCATAAGGATTGTCTAGTAGCGCCTGAATGGACGAGGTAATCAGCACGGGCGCTTTATTCCCGTTTTGTTTCAATTTTTCCAATAACGCGGAAGTAAAGCCAAAATTGCCAGTAAGAAAATCTTCCGTTTTTTCTGGCCGGTTGACTCCTGCCAGGTGAAACACAAATTCACAGTCGCGAGCATAGGCATCCAGTAAACCCGGACACGAATCGATATCGTAAAGATATAACTGCGAATACCCCCTATTTCTTAGTTCGACGGTAAGATTTCTTCCAACAAATCCGTTGGCACCGGTAATAAGAATCTTCATGCGTTTTATCCGTTTACCCGTTCTCTTATCTCACTCAATTTCATCAGTAGGAATTTCATCTCATCCACATTAAGACGGCGTGTATTGTGCGAATGGTAGTCTTCTACCACCGAGACTTTTTCTTGCCCTTCAACAAAGTATTTATCGTAATTCAAATCACGCGTGTCGCATGGTATGCGATAGTAATTCCCCATATCCTCGGCCCGGGCCATCTCTTCGCGCGTGATCAACGTTTCGTACAATTTTTCACCGTGACGAGTTCCTATTACCTTCATAGGAGTGTCTCTTTTGAGCAATTCCATGAGAGCCACGGCGAGCGTATCGAGCGTAGCCGCCGGAGCCTTTTGAACGAACAAATCACCGTTACGTCCGTGGTGGAAAGCGTAAATCACCAAATCTACGGCGTCGTTGAGCGTCATCATAAAACGCGTCATATTAGGATCGGTAACGGTAATCACTCCGCCTTTTTCCATCTGGTCTATCCATAAAGGGATAACGGAACCGCGGCTGGCCATTACATTTCCGTAACGGGTACAACAAATGGTGGTGCCGTTCCCGTTACCCAGCTGCCTGCCTTTGGCTACGGCTACCTTTTCCATCATGGCCTTGGAAATGCCCATGGCATTAATAGGATAACAGGCTTTGTCTGTACTCAAGACCACCACATTCTTCACTCCATGTTCAATGGCCGAATCCAGTACATTTTCCGTTCCCAAGACATTGGTTCTAACCGCCTGCATGGGGAAAAATTCACAGGAAGGTACCTGCTTAAGGGCAGCCGCATGGAAAATAAAATCCACACCTTTCATGGCCCCGTCCACACTCCTGCGGTCCCGAACGTCCCCTATGTAAAATTTGATCTTGGGATTCTGATACAAATGCCGCATATCGTCCTGCTTCTTTTCATCACGAGAAAATATCCGAATCTCGTTTATCTTCGTAGAGAGAAAACGACTGAGTACAGCATTACCGAAAGAACCTGTTCCGCCGGTAATTAAAAAGGTTTTGTTTGCAAACATTATAAATAACAATTTATTTCAGTAGATTTTAAATGCGGAGAGATAACTGAACAAATTTCAAGATACCTTCTGAGTGGAAGGTGATCGATTTATAACCAAAACCGCATTCAAATTTAGAGACGTTAACATAGGTTTAGTACGCGTCTCCAGGCTGCATAGGTAAAAAAACTTTCGCCCCTATATACCAATGGCCTTTTTGAGGGGTACAATAACTTCCATGAAATTTACCGAATGGAAACAACAAGAAGATATTCGGGATGATATCCTCTAAAGGATCTCCTGAAAAACTAAACAGCACATTTTAGCTATTACAAATATATCACCGTCGTATTGAATAACTCCGTTCAATTATTGAATAGGCTATTTCTGCTGTTGAATGATTTACAAGATAATTTCTCGCATTTTGTCCGCACTTTTCTCTAAATATATCATCTAAAACCATCTTATTTATATTATTGAGCATAGCGTCTTCATCTCCATTAAGGCACCATAAACCAAGTTCATTGTTTTCTATGAGCTCGCGATAATCAGTAAAATCATCGGTAGCAGCTATTATTGCCTGACCCATATCCATATGGGATAATGTCCTCGAGGGGATGTTAGCTATGGTAAATCTTTGATCTAGAAAAACCATCCCAACATCTGCAGTCGATAAAATTTCATCAAACTCGTTTTTGGGCATAGAAGAAAGCATTTTTATAAAACTGCAATCCAAACTATCAATATGGTTTTTTAATGAATCATATTCATTTCCGCTACCAATAAGCAGAAAATATGCTCTTTTGATCGCATTATCAGAGAGTATTGTTAACATCTTTTTTATGAATTCCACGCCCTGAGCACGGCTAATATTTCCGCCATAGATAAAAACTACCGCATCATTAGGTATTCTATACTTATTGCGAATAGCCATCTTATTCCTTCTCAATGAAGCTATCTTTTCATCTGAAGTTGGATTGATTCCATTCGGACAGTATTCTGTTTTCTCCTTTTCTAACCAAGGATTCTCCCGCAAAATATACTCGACATTTTTCGGTGACATTAGCCCAATTTTATCAGAAATCAAAAATAGCTTCCTTTCTATCCTTTTAAACAAACAATACACAATCGAACCCTTCTTTATTATCTCAAGATCAACCGCACTCTGAGGGAAGAAATCTTTGTGCTGAAGATAACAGTAAGTCCCGTATTTTTCTTTAACGAACTTAAGAACAGGCAAATAAGTTATTGGCAACGTAGTATAAATAACTATATCAAAAGGGATTTCTCCAAAATATTTTTTAACTGCGTGTTTATACTGATGTCCCAAAAAAAGAGTAGAAATACCCTTCTCTATTACATTTACTTTACCACGAAAATTTAAGCATTTGAATTGCAGTGTTGTAATATGCCCATGATTCTCGACCCGCTCGTTCAATTTGTACTTTCGTTCTTTAGGCGTGATAACGGTTACTTCATTTCCGTGTTTTACAATAACATCAATCAAGTCTACATTCAAATTGCCTTTGTCGTGGAAATCATACACCGACGTTAAAAACAATATCCTTCTCATTTTAACACCCTAATAATTCTTTCTGAAACCGATTGTGCATCCAATCCATACTGCCTTCTCAAATACTTTTGGTTACCCACTCGTACCGAATACTCATCGTTAAGACCTATTCTGAGAAGGGATGCTTTCTTACTTTTCATTTCTGCCATTATTTCTGCCACTGCAGAGCCAAATCCGCCAGAGATGTTATGTTCTTCGCAAGTAACAATCCATTCAAACTCAGAAGCAACTTTCTCTATAACTTCCTTATCAATAGGCTTCACAGTTGGGAATGTGTAGACAGCAGGAGCATAGCCAGCATCTACCAAGACATCTTGAGCCTCCTTTACTTCCTCGAAAATCCCTCCCGTAGTGAAGATTGCGATTCTACTACCATCATTAACATTAACTGCCTTACCTATGTGAAAGTTATCTATCTTCTCGTGGATTCGCTTTTCTCCACCTCTACCAAGCCTTAAGTAAGCGGTTCCTGAATACTTAGCAAGAGCTTTTGTACATTCCTCGGCCTCTACAAGATCGGCTGGTGCCATCACAACGACATCCGGTAATGCTCTCATTATTGCAATATCTTCAGTTGCTTGATGGCTCATACCAAGAGATCCATATACCAATCCACCGCCAACACAAACAATTTTTACATTAGCATTATGGTAGGCACAGTCGTTACGAACTTGCTCAAGGCATCTTAATGTTGGGAAATTACCAATACTATAGGTAAAGACAATTTTCCCTGTGAGTGCCATTCCTGCGGCAACAGTAGTCATGTTCTGTTCTGCAATACCAGCATTTGTGAACTGATCAGGCAACTGTTCCCAATATGGTTTCAATACACCAAATCCAAGATCGCCTGTAATCAATTCAATTTTCTTATCTTCCTTAGCCAACTCGATTAAGGTTCTAACGAATGTATCTCTCATAATTTTATTCTTTTAAACCTTATGTACTCTTTCTCCACTGCCCGGTCTCGCTTCTACTCGACGCATCTTTTGTGGGTAGCTAGTATTCCAAGAAAAAGATAAGGTGTGATCAGTGTTGATATCATCTTTTTCTGTTATTAATACAGGGCTAGCTATGCCATTAGGAGTATATGGATCTTCAACACCTTCAGGCTTCACATTGTGCAGTTCAGTAACGGCTGTGTCATATTCCCAGCCTGCGTGTGGGTATCTGTAGTGCCAAAGAATGTTGTTCAGCATAAAAGAAACACCGCAACCTTTAATTGTGTTAGCGATAATGACCGTTGGCTTATGACTTTTCTCATTTCTTTCTTCTTCTTCTTCTGCTGCTTTTTTGAATGCAGCCTTCAATTCATCATGTTTATTACCATTAATTTCAATAACGTTCCAACCGAAAGATCTCCACTTGAACCCAAAATCCTCAACTTCAAGTGTGTTTTCTTGAAAATCAAGACTCTGCATATGATTGTGATCAATTATTGCCACTAGATTGTTAAGTCTAAAGTGATTGGCAAATAGTGCCGCCTCCCAAACAGATCCCTCATCACACTCGCCATCACCAAGAATAACAAAGGATCTTACATTCCTACCGTCCTTCTTTAATGCATATGCCATACCTGCTGCTGCAGACAAACCATGTCCTAATGAGCCAGTAGAGAACTCAATTCCCGGAACGTGATGTGAAACATGACCAGAAAGACGGCTGCCATTCTGATAATGTGTCTTCAGCTCTTCTATTTTAAAGAAGCCGCACTCTGCAAGTGCTGCATATATTGATGCGCCCGCATGACCTTTGCTCAATATGAAACGGTCTCTGTCCTCCCACTCTGGTTCATCTGGTTTGTAGTTCAGAACATCTGTGTATAAAACAGCAACGATATCGGCAACCGACAGAATCGCACCGATATGGCTTCCGCCAGATAGATGAGTCATTTCAATTCCGTGACGTCGAATTTTCCATGCCAACTGTTCACTAGACCACTTAATATTCATAATTTATATCATATTAACTATTATATGAAATCTGATCTAAACGATCTAAATCATCTTTATACAAATTCCAATTTGCTCCTTCTACATTTTCAAGTACCTGGTTAGGTCGTTTTGCTCCGCAAAGCACCACTGAGTGGGGTAGAAAATCCAGAATAAACCTTATTGCTAGAGCTGACACAGGCTTATGATGCTTAGCAGCAATCTCCTTCATAACCTCTACGATTTCAATATTTTTACGCAACTTCTCTCCATGAAAATTCACGTATATGCCTCTACTACGCCTGTCATCCGACTTAAACTTAGTACTTATATCGTACTTGCCTGTAAGAATGCCCTGACCAAGACTCCCCCACGTCAAAGGATTCATTTGTAATGATTCTGACAATTCAAGTATATCCAATTCATTTTTACGACAGGCAAGACTGTACTCATCTTGAAAACTTACGAATCGCCCAATAAACGAAAGTAATTCCGGGATATCAGAGTGATGAATATTGCTTAGACCGTAGTACCTAATCATTCCTTTCTGCTTTAAAATATCTAACGTTTCAAGCACAGCAGAAATCGGAGTCACTCCATCCCTGTAATGTAACTGGTACAAGTCGATGTAGTCTGTACCAATACGTTTCAAGCTACCCTCTATTGAATGCTTTATCCATTCGGGACTATTGTCATATCTAGTAACCCCACCATTGACACGTACCCCAAATTTAGTTGCAATGGTTAGTTCCTTTCTATAAGAGCCAAGAGCCTTACCTAAGGTTATTTCTGATTGGCCAAAACCATAAGTATCTGCAGTATCAAAAAAGGTGATACCTTGATCTATCGCCACATGGACAGCATCAATCAATTCTTGTTTCTGAACGTTTCCCCAACCATATCCACCCATCGGACAGCCACCGAAACATATCCTTGATACTTTTAATTCAGAATTCTTTAAGGTAATGTACTCCATGATAATTGCACTTTCTTTCTCCAAACAAATGTCTTCAAACTAACGATGTTCTTTCTTCACGAGAAAACCGATAGCTTTGCCTAGTACAGCCACTACAGTCTTACATAAAATAATAACATCAGTTTGTAAAGAAACTGTATTAGCATACTTCACTCGAAACTCGTTCTTCTTTTTAAGAACATACTTTTCATACACCTCATCAGCATTCTTGCTGCCGACAATCTCGTCCAAATTAATAAATTCTACTGAACTATAATCGGAAATTCCTGGGCGTACTTGTAGTATATCCCGCTCTTCATCTTCATACTGGCTAACATATTTTAACAATTCAGGTCGTGGACCTATTAAACTCATCTTGCCCAAAAACACTTGAACAATTTGAGGAATTTCGTCAAGTTTCGTCTTCCGAAGAATGTTCCCCACCTTCGTGATTCTACTGTCATGAAGAGCCGTAGTTCCGCCTCCAATTTTGTCAGCATTCTTAACCATACTCCGGAATTTGCATATCGTAAAAGGGCTTCCCTTATACCCCCCACGTTCAGCTCTATAGAAAACAGGCAGTCCGTCTTCTATGATAATAGCTAATGATATAATCAAAAAACATGGCCACAATATGAGCAAGGCCATGCCTGTTATGATTAAATCAATGATCCTTTTCATATATCGATTATATAATCCATCGTATGCCTTCTTCATACTTCATCAAATGTGGAACTTCTTCTTTTTACAAATCATACTATTAATATATTATATTGAAAAATCTTCACCACCTAATACTCACTCCTATTATAATAAAATGATAAACGCCGGTGTAATCCCACTGCTGCGTCGCTCGTAACGATACTGTTCGAGTCGCTGCAAAAGATACCACAAAATGAGCTGTATTCTCTCATTCGCAAATGTAATTTATTTTTTCTTTTCTCTACACATCGCCTAATCTTAGGTCTATGTGGTGAGCATTATTGACCAGACGATCCATTAGCGTATCTGCCAATATGGGTAGTCATTTCCTTTGTCTATAAGCAACTGACACATAAAATAACTGAATCTCTATCATATCTTTCTTCAAGTACTTGGAGCAATGTCAACATAGCATCATATCAATAGTCATATGACGAATAAAGCCTTTTTTATTAAATCTTCTGCAGTGAATTGCTAGTATTGCGTTAACTTAAAATTGAGGGATAAAGTCTTTTTAGCTTGATCCGTACCTGATCGTTAATAAATTGCCAATTAATTTTGGCTTTCTTATTATTTCTGTGATTCTCCTATGCCTCAACTTCCGAGGTTATTTTCTCTATTGTCGAGATATGTCGGTTTAAACATTGCCCGTTAAGCACATGTAATTCAATTTCTGCCATATTTAGCCAACTTCCGTGTTTTGGGGTAAAAACAAACTCAAACCTGTCCCAGAGCCATTTGGCTTCTTCCGGGACAAATGTTTCATAAAAAGCCGAGGCATCATGTGTTTTGAAATTCAGCCTTTTCTTTTTCGCCCTTGGGTGCATCTCATCAGCGATCCGCTTCATAAATCTTGCCCAGTCCTTTTTTTGTTTTGTACTGCGTAATTTCAACCAACCTTTTACCCTTTAATGGTTCCTTTGCCATAAAAATATTGACCATTCCATGTCTGATGTATTCATAGTCCACCCGGGCTTCCTGTCCTGGCCTGATCGGGGTTGACACCACTTCTTCGATCAATTGTTTGGGCGGTTCGTCCATACATACAACCAACCAGGTAATCTTCATCATACGACAGCTTGTATATATCCAACACGTGCTCCATGTTGGCTACAAACTCGCTGCTTTGTTCCGGCGGATCACCCAACCTTTCACTTTCCAAGGCTTAAGTTCGTTTTTTTTTAGAACCTCTCTCACTGTGACATGAGAGATATAATCAATATACTTCAACTCTACCATCTTATCGGCCAACAGCCGTAGTGACCATTTGGCAAATCCTTTGGGTGGTTCACTGCAACAGAGTGTTACCAGTTTTGCTTCTAAATCACCATCGACCTTTTTGGTGTAATTCTGATTTGAGGGGCGTCGATCCAGCACGCTTTCAAATCCCTCTTCAATGAACTTTTTCTTTACCCGGTTTATCGTCCTTTCACCTACTTTGAGAATCTTGCAGATTTCTGCATTGGTGATCTCCTTGTTTTCTGAAAAATCGCCCTTATCACAGTTCAGTAAAATATAGGCTGCGCGAAAGGCCTGTGAGGTGTGACTCCCTTTGCTGATTACCTTATTGAGCTCTTCAACCTCAAACTTGCTTAACTTAATTGTGTATAGTACCATGTCGAACCTTTTTCTGTAAAGATACACAATTAATGCGCCATATCAAAGTTAACTTAACGGTAGTGACAGTTGGCTTTATATGTTTCCTCTAAATAAGCATAACCATAGGCTCTGTCAGGCTCAAGATATGCACCTTCACCCCACTCATTCCAGGCATTAATAAAAACTATATTTGCCTCCAGATTAGCATTATCCGATACATATTTAATCGCATCATCCAACCATTTCCTATACAACTCAGGTGAACTATTTTCAAATATGACACCTGAATCGTCTCTGCGTGACGTATTATCCCACATCGGCATAACTGCAGGATATATCTTATCGCCTTTATTCAAGTAAGATATTGCATCCTTCGCAGTGTGCTCATAATCATATACATGTCCATAATACTTTTCTCTAATAATATGCATATTTTTTGTGATCTCATTTGAAAAGTCTATGCATGAAGCTGGTTGAAATTGCGAAACAGCATTAAAACCCCGTTTCACCCAATTAGAAATAATTCTTCTCTCTTGTGATGCAATTAAATACAAATCAGCACCTGTTTCCTGCTTAACCTTTTCTCTCCATCTGATAATAGTTTCTTGGCACTTGGGTATTTCGGAAGGCCGATATATAATTAAAACGAACTTATTATCAATTTTGAGATACCTTTTGTCTTTAAATAGAGGTATTACATCATCGATAAAACGAATGTAACTTTCCTGGGTTTTCCCAATTGACAATAATACTTCGTTGTTTGTCCCAGAATAACGCTTAGTCCAATCCTCATTACACCAACATACACAAAACTGAATATCCATATCTTGATGCTCTAAAAACATATCCAACGGATGCTCCAATGCTCGTTCTCCATTAAACCAGTAATAATAAAAAGCAAATGCATCCACCCCATAATTAGTAGCTAGGTCTATTTGCCTATACATATTTTCTGGAAGACGTAAATCATAAAATCCTAATTCTCCAGGAAGTTTTGGTTGATAATGTCCCGCATACTGAGGGACAGATTTACTAACATTCGTCCATTCAGTAGTCCCCTTACCCCACCATAAGTTATTCTTTTCAGTAGGGTAGTATTGTGTTAAATAATAAGCACATATTAATGCTTTTCTTTGCGAATATTCATTTTTCTTGTAATCGCGATAAAATTTACTCCTATTATTAGGAATACTTAATATTGTCTTACAATATTCTTCCATGTGAAAGTATTCCGTAGAATTAATTTTTGATTTTGTGTTGTTATTACAATATTGTATTCCATTTTTTGGGAATAGACGTCGGAACCCTGTCTTCCATTCTATTGGGACAGGAAATCTCCAATAAAGACTTTTTAATAGATCAAACACGATATTTATTATTTACTGTTAATAGCTCTTAGAATCTCAATAATATTCTCTTCTGATACATTCTGATTAATCAATTTGTAATTATTAAGAATAACATCACTGTCAATTTTCGAAAAATCTGACGAATACAATTTTTGGCATATTTCCTCTTTAAATCTATGCTTAATAACTCTTCCGTTTACAAAGATACTATAAGGAGGAACATTAACAGCCACAATACTACCAGCACCTACTATAGAACCTTTTCCTATCCTAACTCCTGATAATATTGTTGAACGAGCACCTATCCAAACATCATCCTCAATAATAATAGGTCCCTTACAATAAGATTCATACTTTTTATTCCCAAATTTTTCCTCTATGGGATACGATAAGATCTTTCTATAGTTGTGTTCTCCACTTAGAATAAAAACCACATCGCTTGCTATTGAGCAAAAATCACCTATCGCTAATTTCTCATTTGGATTCCTATAGGTATATACTCGTAAACCACCATATGTGTAACGCCCTACGCTAACTTTATTTAGAGGAAAGATATTCTCTGGGTATGTTTCATTATGATAGTTTTTTTTTCTCCAATTAGCCTTTCTAAGCGCAAGAATTAGCCTTCTACGAATATCACCAAATAATAACCTAAGAGCAAGAAAATACATATAATGGGAATTAACAATTATTCAGCTAATACTTAAAAAATCGATTCAAATTTAAATTACTGGTTTAAGCTTAAGGGTAGAGAACAGCAGCATTAATTGTCACCCGCTCATCGATAAGAGGAACACAAACCGAAGCAATTCTCCTCACAGCATTTATTTAGCAATGGACTCGAACAAAAAATCAGATAAAGCTTAACTTTTCATGAGCACCGACTGAATTTAAACGTAAAGGCGCCCAACAGGATATTTACTTTCCAAACAAGTCCAAATCAGTACGCCATTTGGATTGCTCCAGACGCTTCCGACCCAACTCCCGAACAAGCTTCCCAGCTTTGGTTCTACTATTTCGCTCCGAAACCAAGGTTTATTTCTATTCTTTGGATAATCATTGAACAGCCGGTTGAACTCCTACTTTTTGACGGTCCGCTTGTACCTTTGACGTAGTTCAATCTCTCCTTTTTCTGCTATCTTGCGGCATATGGAAATATTCTTCACGACCAGTTTCAAATCCGTGAGGGAAGTGATATCCTTTCCCTCAACCGTCGCATCTACCGAAACAGCTTTCTGTCTTGCATTCTTACCCTACACCGAAACCGGTAAGCGGAAAAAATCCCCTTCTTCCGCTAAGGTGACGGGAATGGAGCAGGTTGCTCGAATCATAAGGCATTCCTTCAAGGATTGAAACAGAAAACCCATCTGTCCGATTTGTCTGTTTTTACTGCCATATCTTTGCAAGGTTCTTCACCTATTTGCAAAAGTCTTGCAAATAATGATCCACTCAAACTCAGGAATCGACTAAAGGCCGTAAATAGTCAATACCTTCGGACACTTTTTAAGGGACGACTCTTTATGCTTTTAGAAACATAATATAATAATCCGAACGTAAATATATATTGTGTCACTGATCCCAAAATTGTAGGTGTATTTACCAATGTTGCAGATATTAATCTAATCATGCAATACCCCGAAAGATATTTCATTTCATAAGAATTTGCATAATGGAAATAAGTATTAGCAATAAATACGAGAAAAACATTTAAACATAGAATAATCGGAACACCCAATAATCCAGCATAAATATATCCATAACTTGAGCTAAATACGATTTGCCCATGGTTAAATAGTCCTTCATATAAATGCATATTATATATTTGACTGGTAGTGTCCCCAAGATTCTTTAATAGCAAATTAAATGGGAAAGTAGAACGAAAAAAATCGAAAACAAGATTCAAAATATTCAACTTTTCAACTGTTAATATCTTGATTGATTGAGCTATAGATTCCGGCCCCCCATAATAGATCTGCAGCTTATCGGCATAAGATGCAAAGGTATGTTCAGACACCAAACTCACAACTCCTGTTCTGTATAACGTTATTGAAGAAATTACTAATACTAGAATTATTGTGACTCCGAAAATTATTCTTCCTTTAAAATTTGGGTAATCAGATATAAGTATTAAACATATCAGTACGCCAACAGCTAATTGAGTACCTCGGGATTCACCTACTATAAAACTACAATATAACATGGCCACTATTATCGATATATATACCCTATATTTATGTCCACTTCGCTCATATTTCAATTTATTTACCGAAAAACAATATAAAGTAAATATAGTCAGACCAATAGCAACAACATACCTCACTAAAACGATATAAATATTAGCTGTATCTTCCAGCATCTCAGAAGATATTGATAAAAAATGAATTACATTGTAATAACGACCAACTAGAAGATATAATATAAGAGAAAAACACATATATATAATATATATAATTTTATTGCCTTTAAGTTGTAAATTCCTAGTACCAATAGACTTCAGCCTTCGCCTTCCTTTTAATCTCTCAAAGACTACTACAAATAATGATAAAACGAATAATTCAAATGCTCCATATAAAATGGCACTATTAATTTCTTCTGGAGCTAAACTCACCTGTCTAATACCCGTGTAAAAATCAGGTGCTAATACAACAAGCATAGGATATATCACATACTTAGGGAACAACTGAAGAATTGTTACCATAGATAATCCTAGAAAATGATACTCCTTTATTTTCGATCGTCCACTATAGCAAAAAATGCAAAATAAGAAAAACACAAAAGGCCAAGTCCATATTAGCTGATATTTAGTACTTACACTCGCAGCATTATTATATAAGGTATAAGTAAATGAAATAAGACTAAATACAATTAGTAATCTTGATAAAAACAAAAATAATCGATTAGAATAGGACATTTCTGCGTTAATTAACTAAAAAGGGTTTACTTATAAATTTTCATTTTCAAACGAGTCATGACCAGATAAAAGTTTAGATTTCTTACTCTCGTTAGAAAAAGAACCCTTCCCCTGGATTTCCCCCCAGTTATTCTCTGGTATGCCCGATTTCTTTTTTTCAAAAACCGGAGGTTCTCGCATGAGAGATAAATGACGCCGATGTTTATCTTCGTACCAAAACCCGTTTTGGCCTAGGCTTCGTCTCGGAATAAGGGTTAACATGCGGTTGAATGCTCTCGATCCGTTCCTCTATTGATGAGACCTTTTCTTGTACATTGTCTCTGGTTATCCCAGTAGATTCGGGATAACAAAAAAATCCGTTTGTAGGTTTTCGCTTCAGTCTCCATATAACCAGAAACGCATGAGTGTAACCTATGGTATACGCTGGGTCGGCTCTTCAATGTTCAGTTTCAGGCTCAATCAGTTCTCCTTACCTTTTGACAGCTCTCTGATCCAGACTTTCACCCAAGTTACGCCAAAAAATGATCTTCTAACACCAGTTTTCCCAAGGAACGGACTCTACAGCTATCTAACGGACAACTGTTACTATTTCCCAAGACATCTGCTCCTGTTGGTCCAGTAGCCTACCCTCAACCAACAAGAGCTGTCCAGTATAGCGAACTAACTGTAGCCAATCCACCTCTCGATTTTCTAAAAGAACGATTGGCCAAATACCAAATCGTGGTTAAATCACTACAAATACCACATGAGCGGCTTTCTCAGATCGTGGTAATCGTCCTAACTCATCCATTCATTATCTTTACACTTGCAGTAAATCAATAGACAAGTGTTGCAATCAATTAAAAAGTAAACTATATTTTTAAAGGTTTACCGGTATACGTCCATTCGAAAGGTTCAGCCCTTGTCTTGTTGTATGTGTCGACATACTCCAGCAGTTGGGCCGATAATTGTTCGGAAGATTGCCAAACACCGCCTTTCACAACGTCTCTGGTCAAAATGTTAAACCATATCTCAACCTGGTTTAGCCACGATGAATAAGTTGGAGTAAAATGCAACTTGATTTTTCGCTTGTTTTTTAGCCATTCTTTCACCTCTTTATTTTTGTGTACCGCCAGGTTATCAACAATAATATGCAAGGTCTTTCGGCGGTAGGTCCGGTCCAACTTTTTTAAAAAGCTCAGGAAGTTTACCGCATTATTCGATTTCATCGTGTTTGCAATCACCTCACCGGAATGAACCGCCAGGGAAGCAATCAAAGAAACCGTCCCGTTGCGCTTATAGGTAGCCGTCAATCGCATGGGATCACCACTTCGTAAAGGCGGCAGTAAGGGTTGTGTTCTGTCCAGTGCCTGGATTTGCGTCTTCTCGTCTACACACAATGCCAATGCATTTTCCGGAGGGTCAAGATATAAGCCAACGATGGTCACCATCTTTGTTTCAAACTCGGGATCCGGGCTTTTACCACACCAGTATTCGATTTTGTGTGGTTTTAAATCCGCCTCTTTCAGAATTTGAAATACCCGACTTTGACTAATCCCAACCTCTTTGGCAATGCGCTGCTGAGACCAATTTGTATAACCTCCCTCGGGCTTTGGGCAAGCTTTCTGAATCACCATAGCCTTTTGCTGTGCACTGATGGTAGGTTTCTTACCCGGTCGACTGGCATCCTTTAATCCATCCAGGCCGAACTCACGAAAGCGTTGCCGCCACTTGTTGACAATCTTTCGGCTAACTCCCGTCTCCTGCTCAATGTAATCCATCGTCCTGCCTTCACTACTGAGCAATATGATCTTTGAACGGACCACATACCGATTCTCCAATTTCAAAGAACGACTCATTACTGTCAGCTCCTTACGCTGATCCTCTGTAATTTCTATGGGTACTATTTTCCTTGCCATAAGGCAAAGATAATAATTTATAGTTGACTTATCAAGTAATTATCACACTAGTTATTTCTAATACTACCGACAAACGTTTTCAATAATAAATCTTGACTAGCTTTGGCAAACTCAATCATTTTATCACAACGTTCCCTAATATCATCTCTATCTAATTGGAAGAACCACTCATAAAAATTATCAGCAAAGTTTTTTGGCTCCTTCATATCAACAGCATATCCAATTCCACATGACGAAGAAATCTCATCCATAAATGTATCTTTACAAACAAGTATCGGCAAGTGTAAAAATAGAGCATAATATAATTTATTAGAAAGAGCGATTCGTAAATTTTCGTCGTTTGTTCCGTAGACATTATAGATAACATCAGCTTGCCCTAAAAAATAGGGCGTGTCTTCTTTAGGGAATTTACCAATAATTTTAATGTTATGAATCGAATTTCTATGAACATATTCGGCAATGGGATTTGCCCCTGTCCCTGCCACAGTAAACTCGTATCTTTCATCATTCTTTATCATATTAATGAAACTAAAGACATGGTCATAAAACCGTATGTTCCCTATGAATAAAATATGAATTTTGCGTTTATTGTGATCAAATGACTTTCTTACTGTTTCCTTCATAAAGGAATCGTTATAACTATGGAAAAATACATACTTATCATAATTCGACGGCAATTTTTCTATATATTTCTCGGAGGGTACCGACACATACTCCGCTTTTCTTATAGCTCGAAACAACAAATAATTAAGAATCTTCCTCTTCTTGACAAATAAATCTCGAATGTTCACACAATATTTCTCATCATAATATGCAATTAAAGTTCTGTAATTTAAAACAGCTGTTAACTCTCCCCAAACAATAATAAAATCATATTTGCCGTTTCTTAGAATCGTTCTTGCATATCGAGCAAAACCTATATACCCCATGATTTTACCTCTGAAGGTTGTCCCGTTATAGTTATAGCGATAAGTATTATCAGCCCCAGTCATTTCTATGTCATGATACTTATCCATATAAACATAATCATAACTATAATCTTCCTTGTGATCTTTTAGAAAATTAGTATAAATGGATATCATCACTGAATGCTTTAAAGAGCAGTTACTAAGTATACAAATTCTTTTCATAACTTAAGCGAAAAATTAACTCTATTCTTAAAGGTTTACTGGTAAGTGTAACGTCAAAGGTCAGCCTTCTTATTATATGTATCAACACAATCCAGCGGCAGGACCGATAATTGTTCAGGAGATTACCAAATACGTCCTCTAACAACATCTCGGATCAAAATATTAAATTATATCTCGACCTAGTCCCTATGTTTGAAAAATGAAATGATCGGAAGAGCATAAGCCAAAGAGCATTATTTTTAAGGAGTAAAACACTAATAAATAAAACTCAATGACTTATACAGACACAAATTAACAAATTAGATTTTAAAGGTCAAAACATTTATGCCGGGTTAGATGTCCACCTTAAAAGCTGGCAAGTAACCATTTTGAGTGACCAATTAACTTTGAAGACATTTGTCATGCCACCAGAACCGGAAGTATTAAACCATTATCTAAAAAACAACTATCCCGGGGCGAACTATCATTCGGCTTATGAAGCTGGCTTCTGCGGATTATGGGCACATCACCGGTTGTGCAACCTGGGCGTAAACAACATCGTTGTTAACGCAGCAGACAGTCCCGGTACCCAGAAGGATCAGCTCCAGAAGGAAGATAAAAGGGACAGCCGTAAAATAGCACGCTCTCTTCGTGAAGGGAGCCTGACGGCAATATATACACCTTTGGAAAGTACACTGAACGACCGATCGTTGATCCGCTCCCGGAAGGCTTTGGTCCGGGATATAATTCGATTTAAACTTCGTATCAAATCTTTCCTGTATTTTTACGGTATTCAACTGCCTGAACAATTTAAGGATTCAAACAAACACTGGTCAAAACGTTTTATGACCTGGCTCGAAGCAATTCCGATGAAGGAACACTCCGGTCATTTGGCACTGAAAGCTTTAGTTGATGAAGTTCGTTCTCAAAGAGAATTGCTCAAAAATATCATCAGGGAAATCAAATCGCTTTCTGAAAACGATACTTATCGGGATCGTATAAAATTACTGTGCTCCATTCCCGGGATCGCTTTGATCACCGCCATGTTCATCCTGACGGAAGTAGAGGATATAGGCCGTTTTCAAAGTGCAGAACGATTCGCCTCTTTCATTGGACTCATTCCGATGACGCACTCCAGCGGTTCAAAGGAGAAAGTTGGTGAGATCACATTCCGTTCTCACAATTACCTGAGAAGCGCTTTCGTTGAAAGTGCCTGGGTAGCTATTCGCCAGGATCCGGCCTTACTGATGGCATACCAGAATTTAGTTAAACGGATGGAGCCAAACAATGCCATCATCCGGATTGCTAAGAAGCTGGCTAATCGTACTTATACTGTTTTGAAATACAATAAATTATATGAATTTAATAAAACTGATAACCTGTAAAAACAATCAGCATTCCAAAGTGACCGTTTGAGCAGACTCTGCGGCTATTACGCTGCTTTAACTAGATTACGGCGCTTTTCATTATAAAGACTGAATCAGGGAAATGTAGCATCTCCGGATGACTACTGATAGAAGGTTGTTTTTATAGGATATTTACATGCTCTGTATTTGTATGATAACGACAAAAGAGAACGGGTTTTGAAAGCCATTTCAAGGATTCCTGTATCAACTTATTAAAGGAAGGGCCGAAGCCCTCCCGATACAGTGTATCCGTAAGACTTATTGCTGGCAGGTTGCACCCCTGCAGAGCCTGCTTCCTCTTGGGCCTTACATGACAAATTTACAAATTGATAAAAAATAATGCTCAAAAAATTTGGTTTTCAACATAGAAGGAGCCTGTCGGACTAACAGTGTTTAGTTTGGTTTAGTTCTTCAAGGTTCTTTTTGAAGGGGCACCGCAGTCTGATAATAAGGCTGCTATCATTCTTATTTTCGGATGAAGTACCCTTGACAAACAGTTTTTTCAAATAAATAGCGGACTTTTTGCTGTTTCAGGCCATTTGCAGGTTAAATAACCGTTTCAGGTTGTAGGCTGAACATACCAATAACCATTCAGCGTCTGTTTCTGCTTCTCCTCTTAATGAAAACCGCCTGAATCCAAGAATCTCTTTGATGATGCCAAATACCGGTTCGACGGTTTGCTTGCGTTTCTTATAGATCTCTTTTCCCTTCTGTGTTTTCAGTTGCCGGTTCATCTTTTCTGCCGCACTTTCGCCCGGTTCTTCTTCGGTTTGATCGGTCAAAAGACGACTTAAAAAACTGTTATGGCTTTCCCTGGAGGTACTGATAAGAGGGGTAATTTGTTTTTCTTCACAATCCTGTATATTCTTCTCACTGAAGTAACCTGTATCGGCCACTGCCACGGTCAGATCTGCGCGAAGCTCTTGCGCAACAGCCTCAATAGCCGGGATGAACTCCTGCCTGTCATTGACATGGGAGTTGCTGTAAGTGCCAACAATCAACATATCATCGTTGACCGCTGCCTGGGCGTTGAAACATTGGTCGAAACCCCGGCTGGTTTTCATGATCCGCGACTGGGGATCGGTAAAGTTATACTGGTCTTTTTCTCCGGGTTGATTGGTGGGTGAATGGGGGGCTTTGCCACGGGGCTTTTTCCCCGTCTTTTCTTCCTTATCCTGCCGCTCTTTCATTTTCTGTTCATACTCCTCTTTCTCTTTTTCATAGCGTTCTGATGCCCTTTCTTCGATCACCCTTTTAGCTTCCTGGATTTTGGCTAATCTGTCTTCTCTTCGCCTGATCTCCTGTGGAATATCCAACTCAAGATCTTTCTCGCTCTCGTCTTTGGATGCGGCAAGTTCTAACAGCTTGTCGATTTCTTCTTCAAGCTGCTTCTCTAATTTTTGAATGTATTCATAGCTCATCGCTTTGTGACGTGAGGCATTAGCCTGAACCCTGGTTCCATCAATGTAGATATTTCCAACTTTAACAAAACCAAGCTCTTTCCCGATCAAAAGGATCTCTTTGAACCAAACCTTGATCTCTGGAAGAAAACTCTTCCTAAAAGTGGCAATGGTATCATGATCCGGGTGATGGTTTCCGGCTATAAAACGAAAAGCTACCGAATCATAAGTGGCTTCCTCGATCTTGCGGGAACTGAACACCCCGGTAGAATAACCATAAAACAACAACCCCAGCAACATTTTCGGGTCATACGGTGTGCTGCCAACACCTCTGTATCTTTTATAGATGCCTTTGAAATTAAGTTTATCCACAATATCAATCACAAACCGGGCTAAATGCCTTTCCGGCAACCAATCCTCCAAATCATAAGCCATCAGCATGCGTTGCCCCCGGTCGGCTCCTACAAACTTTTTCATCGTCGATCTTTTTATACAACTAAGATAATTTATTTTCTGTATATATCAAAGTCCGACAGCCTCCTAGTTTAGCCACAATGAATACGTTGGAGTAAAATGCAATTTGATTCTTCCACTTATTTTTCAACCATTTTTTTCATCTCTATATTCCTGATTAACAAATCGACAACAATAATAGCAGAATCCTACGGTATTAAGGCCAGTCTAGTCTTTTCAAAAAGGAAGTTTACCACATTATTCGATTTTATGATACTGGCAATCACCTCTCCGTCAGAGCCGGCAGGGAAGCAATCAAAGAAACCGTTCTGCTTTGCCTATAAGTAACTCTCAACCTTTTTGGGATGGCCACTTCGTAAATGCAGTACTTGTCCACCGCCTAGGAGACTGTCGGGCTTACCGTTCTAAACCCCTAAGAATTGCATATTTGACTTCGTCTTCGGATAGGGGGGACAGGGAAAAAGCCTACAAAAGGCCTAAGTCCGCCAGGCTTCTAGACTTGCGTCTTTTTATCTTCATACACAACTAATGCCTGTTCCGGAGAGACAAGATATAAATTCACAACAATAACCCATTTTTATTTTCAAATTCGGGTCCGGGCTTTCACCAATATTCGATTTTGTGTGGCTTTATATACTTCTCATTCAGAACCTGAAATGCATGGATTTGAGTCTACATGTTATGCGCCTCTTTAATAGAGTCTTCGCCACCTCAAAAAAAAGCATAGGAAACATAATCAATGATTTAAACCTAATAATTGAGACGAGTGATATCTTGAACTCCTTGGTCCTATTCTCATATCTAATTTTTGCATCTATATCATTATCCCTTTCTTCTTCTAATATAAAATCAAATTGATTCTCTTTTTCTGCCACTGTTCTTATGAATATTTTATTAAATTCAGGTTCACTTATGATGCAATTTTTTATCTCACTTCCTCTACGATCTCGATATTCTTTACTCATAATTAGCTTTCTTGCCTCTACTTTAAAACTTTCAAGATCAAATATAGAAAGATCTATGTGATTTTTCTGGCACACCATTTCTTCTGCTCGACATAGTCCTATAGAGGTATAGCTTAATATCGGCTTCGAATACTGTGCAGCATATTGGGTCATTAAGCCACCTATATAAGGATAAGTGTTTAGATAGATATCAGATCTCCTAAACACCTCACCAATATCCTTTCTGTACCCAATTAAAATTAACCTGTCTTCATAGCAATTTTGCTTTATAAATTTTTCAAATAGTGAAGAATCACCAGAACCAGCATATAGAATAACTACTTCATCTGATGTTCCTAATACTATTTTGGCAAGTTTAAAAAAAGTATCCTTATTATCTATTACCTTATAATATGCTCCTCCAGACAAAACTATTATCTTGTCTTTACATTGATAAGGGAAACCCAAAAAATCGGTGCCAGTAACAATAGGATAACACGGGATAATAAAGACATCGTTTTTTGATATATTCCTCCTCTTTACGGATAATGAAGCTCCATATGACTTATGTTCCAATGAATAATCTACGCAACCTGTCCCAATCCAGAAAGTGTGATCAGTCAAATTTATTTGAAATTTCTCAACTTGCCTTGGTAATGCATAAAACGCAGTCACCGCATTTACCGCATTTGGACTTATGTGCATGAAAAGTTTTCTAGGCTTAAATTTAATTACTGCGTCATATATAAACTGAGATCTTGTCAGTCCATATATATCTGATGGAATTTGAATAATCGAAGATTTATCGTATTGGCTAATTTCATTTATAATATTCTTCCCTCTCTCATCACAAATGCTTGATTCTGTTATGTACAACAAATTCCAACCAGCTTTGATTATCGCTCTAATGTATTGCTGAGTTAAACCTTTATTATCCAATGAGAAGCTATCATAAAAAACGCAATTATCATCAACAAAGTCAACGGGGAGGGGATCCTTATCTATGCTTAGTGAAATCTTCTTCAACATATCTTCGATAACATCATCCTTAAAGCCCAAATAAAAGTAATATGCAGTTGTCGATGCTCCTTTCAAGTAAATTAGACAATCATTTAATCTATTACTACTAAGTGATTCAACTGCTTTCAATTTCAGTCTCTCATATAATTTATTTATATTTTCTTTTGTTAACTTCATCAATTATACTTAGCCTTTATATATTTATTGACCAAACTTCTAAATCCTATTCTCTTATCTAAGCCTTTATAGGAAATCCACAAAGAAATTATAATAAGCAGTATCCCTAAAACGTAAGAATAAGGATTAGAAGTGAACTTTACCACTACGAGACATATGGTCGCTATCACTAACTGAGGGTAAAAAACTTCACTAAAACTTCTTTCAAAATGAAATCCATATTTTACCTTAGATACTATAAATACCTGAACTAAATATATTATATACCCTACCATAAATGAGATGCCCATACCGGTAAGCCCATATAGCTTATATCCAAGGATATTTAGAACAAGAACATATGTACTAGAAATCAACTCACTCCAAAAAAACAATTTACTATCTCCTTTCGCTAAAAAGACAAAAGCAATAGACCAGGAGACGGATTTGAACAACATCCCCATGGCGGCATAAAGGATCATGTCGTTAATAGGCGCAAATTTGCTTGAATAGAGCAATATCACAATCCAGTTTATAAAAACAAGAAATACGAGGATAATAGGTGTTATTATTAATAACGCAACTTCTGCCTGCTGATTAATCAAGTTTCGGCATAGTTTATTACTATGTGCCGCAGCCGAAAGTACGGGGTAATAATCTGTACTCATTGCGGTGAAGACTAAACCAACGTAAGTAGTGACAATAGCGAATCCGGCATTATACAATCCCACATCATCTATGTTTCCGGCACTGTTGATAAAAACCCTGACTACATATGAAGACACTGTTACGATTAAGCCATTAAGACCGATGAAAAATCCTATTTTTATCATATCTCTCCCTTCAGCAATGGTACGCGCTTTGGAAACATAAATAGGAAGAATCTCTATTTCTCGGGAATAATACCAACTTACAACAAGCGAAGTAACTGCAGAAATAATAATCCCCGGCACAATTCCCTTAATTCCCCAAAAGTAATAAAGTGGTATAGTAGTAAATAATCCGAGAAAGCTACCGATAATACCTGACCTTGCGATAGAATTTATTTGTCTTGTCCCGCGTAACAATACCCCTTGCCCCACACTTATCTGATTTAACAACAATGTCATAGAAATCAACATAAATGCCGACGAATAATCTCGATTTCCAAATGTAAGCTCACTCAACCAAGGTGAAGAAATGAGTGTAATAATCGCTCCCAATAATCCAGTCACCCACATAATTCGTCTAAAAACAGTTACGACGATAAACAGTCGCGTGGCATTTCCCGAAGCAAAAGCCGCAGATACATCCCTAACCGCACTAGTTCCAAGTCCAAAACTGGTAAGCATCTGAACAAGCCCTATTGTTGAAGTCAGCAGACCGGATACTCCCATACCCATCGGTCCTAACAGGACAGCAATAAATTTTGACCGAATAATGCTTATAACTATCTGAAATAACTGCACTCCTCCAAAAATGGAGGTGGATTTCACTATCTGACGATAAGACGATTGTGAATGACTCAATTCGAATATGCATTTAAAATTCCAATCACCCTCTCCACATCATTCCCTTCCATCACAGGACTAATCGGCAAAGTTAAAACCTCCTTATGAATCTTTTCGGTAATCGGGAAAGATAAATCATTCCATTCTTTATAAGCCCTCTGCTTGTGCGGTGGAACAGGATAATGCACCAACGCTTGAACACCGTTTGCTATCAAGTGTTGTAATAATCTGTCTCTTTCGGCAGATCGAATAACAAACAGGTGCCACACTTGCTCCCTTTCGTTTTCAGCCATTTGAGGAAGGATGATACTTTTATTTTCTATCGCAGACAAATACCATTTAGCTATGTCTCTTCTAATCTGATTCTCCCTTTCGATATATTTTAGTTTCACATCTAGTAACGCAGCTTGTATTTCATCAAGTCGCGAATTCAATCCTTGATAGCTATTGATATATTTTTTTACGCTGCCGTAATTACCCAGAGCGCGAATCGTATCAGCTAATAGTGAATCGTTGGTTGTTACTGCACCAGCATCCCCCAGTGCCCCTAAATTTTTCCCAGGATAAAAACTAAAACCGGCTGCGTCCCCCAAACTTCCAGCTTTCATTCCATGCCATTCTGCTCCTATCGCTTGTGCATTATCTTCAATGATCTTTAAATTATACTTCTTCGCCAATTCAGAAATTCTATCAGAGAAAACAACTCTTCCATATAAGTGCACTAACAAAATAGCTTTTGTTTTCGTCGTTATATGATCCTCAATTCTCTCAACATCAATGTTGTAAGTATGTATATCAGGTTCAATCAATATTGGCTTCAGTCGATTATGCGTAACTGCCAATATACTAGCAATAAATGTATTAGCTGGAACAATCACTTCATCACCTTCCCGCATCACATCCAGCGCAATATATGCTTTTAAGATAAGTTTTAGCGCATCCAATCCATTTGCAACTCCAATTACGTGTTTAACCCCGATATAACAAGCCAAGTTCGCCTCGAATTGTCTCAACCGTTCCCCTAAAAGATACCATCCCGAATCAATTACTTCTTCGGTTACCTTCTTGAGCTCGTTACTGTACTGAGCGTTTATTTTCTGAAGATCTAGAAATTTAATCATTGTCCCTAAATTGTATTATTACTGTTCCAATCGAAAGACCTACTCCAAAACCCGATAATAAAACCGTTTTATGTTGATAGTTAAACCCATTATCAATTACTCTTCGGAGTGCTATGGGGATAGTTGAAGAAACAGTATTCCCTCCATCAGCCAAATCAATTAAGAATTTATCTTCGGGTATCCTACACCTTTGCCTAATAAAATTAATCATAAATCTATTGGCTTGGTGGAAAATATATAAATCCACATTATCCATGCTTAGATTATTGATTAATTGGCATTTTTCGATATTTCTCGGAACCTCAAAAGCGGTAAAATCAAAAATTGCTTTACCATCCATAAATATGAAATCGTCATTTTTAACAAAGACCCCGTCTTCATAAACGTCATCCGATTTCGATTCGTGACCAAATCTAAATCCTTTATTTTTAAGAATTAGTTTGTTGTATCCCTTCCCATCAGTATGATACGAAAATTCTTTAATTTCAGCATTCCAATATCGTTCCGACTTAGTGCTGGTAATAAGCGCAGCTGCAGCACCGTCACCGAAAATTGTTTTGTTACTTTTATCTTTAGGGTGAATGCTTTTTGTGTATGTTTCAGCAGTAATTAATAGGACATTAGCAGCCTGATTGCTAAATATTAAACCTTTGGCCAAAGCTAAACCATATACAAAACCAGAGCATCCCAAATTGAAATCAAATGCCCCGCACTCATTTTTCAGACCGAGCCTGTCTTGAATTATACAAGCAGAAGTTGGCAAAAAGTAGTCGGGACTTTGTGTACAAAAAATCAAATAATCGATACTTTCCTTCTGTATTTGATACTCTCGGAACAAAAGGTTAGCAGCTTCGACACCTAAATCGCTAGCCGTTTCGTTTTCATCAGCCATATATCTTTTCCCAACACCTGTTTTTGTAGCAATTTTCTCTACAGACCACTCGGGATGTTCTCTAGACAGATCACTATTAGTATTATACTTCAAAGGAAAATAATATGACACAGCCTGTAAGTAGCTATTCTGAATCATTGCTAGTGCTGTTTAATTATTATTGCCGCTTATTTTATTAAACAGCTCTCTTGGTGTCTTACATCGTAAAAACGATTGGACGTCCATATCATAATTGAACTCATCCTTAATCATTACCAAAATTGACATCCCAATTAACGAATCGAAATAGTCATTATTTCTAAAGTCAGTATCTGATTCAAGTATTAATCTCTCCTCAAATTGACCAGCTATCTCTTGAGTAAATTCTTCAAGTGTCATATGATTCTATTTTTATTCCTCTATTAGTTCTGCAAAGCCAAAGCCTTCAAAACCATAATTGTTACCATTATAAAAAAGATATCCTTTGTTATCTACCCTCATAAAAGAAGGATAGGCCATCATCTGGGAGTCCCAACCACTTTCTGATAGAGGTAAATTAATATCCTTTTGATTCCATTTAATCCCATCAACTGACTCTAAATAGGCCAATTGATACGGAATTTTCTCAGAGCCAAAACCATAGTATAATTTGAATTTATGTTCTTCAAAAAAAACATAAGGTCGTCCTACTCTATGGCATCCTGTCGGTATTGGAACCGACACAATACCTCTATTAGGAAAATTGATCCCATCAGCTGATTCCATATATCTTATATCATATACGGGCAACGTCTTTTTTTTACCCTCAACGAAATGATTACCTGCTCCATAATAGACCTTCCAAACGCCATCTACAAAAATAATCGAGTGAATAACTCGGAATAACTCTTCATTTTCTACTCGATCGGTTACAGGTATTTTTTTTACGCGTTGAAAACTGTCTCCATTATCTTTACTAATTGCTAAGCCAGTAAAAACTTGAAATCGAACTTTTTTCCCTAATGAATATCCCGCATAGTAAAGAAACACGTCGGATCCTCTTTTCACAATAGATGTAGGAACGACTCCGTTTTCATCAAACATTCCGTCATCTCCCACATCTAAGACAGGCGATTCAGAGACACTCAAGACATTCCGTGGGTTACTCTTATCCAACTCTACGTATCCAATTCTTGATATGCCATTAATATCCCTAAAACCAGCATAGACACGTATGTTATCATTAATTAAAATTGGTGTTGGCTGTAATGCAGAATTATTACGCCAATCATTTTCACTTGTAGGGCAATAAATCAAGCTTCTCTTAGTCCATTTCATATAATTGTTTTTAATCTGTAATATTAAAGAATCTTTTAGCAGACAAATGATGCCTTATTGCTGGATTTCCTTTGTAAATCCCATTGCACTCCGTGTCCTTTGATATAACTGATCCTAAGCTTACTAAACAATCCTCCCCTATTTTTATATTGTTAGAAACTGCCGAGTTAACGCCAATAAAACAATTCTTCCCAATATCACAATACCCAGAAATCACGACGTGAGAAGTAATGAAACAATTATCTCGAACTACGCTTCTGTGCCCTATGTGATTTCCACTCCATAAAGTTACATTATTGCCTATTTTTACAAACGGTTGAATCGTATTATCTTCTAAAATAAAGCAATTTTCACCAATTTCAACATCCCTCCAAATAAAAGCCTTTGAACTGACATATGATGCAAACTCATAGCCTAATTCCTTTGTTGCTTGGTATAACCTTGTTCTTAATCGATTCAATTTTGTTGAACTTATTGCTATAAAAGCATAGTATTCCTGAGGATCATAAGTCTGAAGCAATTGTTCAAATGCAACTACCGGTACCTCATTTAATGAAACAACACTTAAATATTTCTCTTCCACAGCAAAAGCAGTAACAACAAAATTACTGTCATAAGTGAAATATTCATAAGCTAATTGAGCGGTTTCACCATCTCCAATAATTATAAGTTTATTCATAATGAGTATTTATATGTTTCATAAACAATCCCTCGCCCTCCAAACCCTTCTTTTTGAAATATCAATCCTTCATTCAAATAGTTCCCTTCTTGTTCAGTTGATTGCCCAAAATCAAAAATTGAATAGCTTCTAAATAGCTCATTAATTAGCTTATCAAAAATTAAGTCCAGTGCCCCCACGGCTTTTCCTCTTTGGTTTGCGGATATATACTGTACGTGGACAATGGATTCTGCTATAAATAATACTGTACCACCTAAAATTAAATCATTTAAATAAGCACAAAAAAGCCTAATGTTATTCGGAAAACTATCTGACAACTTTTGAATTTCTTCTAAGGAGTGAACAGGCTTTTTACTATACGTCCGCGCTAGATTATCTTCTAAGACTCGCCAAAAGTCACTGTAATCCGTTGTCTCCAAAACCCGAACGTTATTATTAATTGCCTTGTTTACACCACCTTTTCTCGACTGTGTAAACGGTTGTTTCTGCTTTTGAAATATTGTGCTTGAAATATTACATGCGATTTTTACGGCACCTAATCTATAAAGTGCATAAATATCTTCTTCTGAAGGATATTTATGATATATGTGGGGTGTTGGCTTATAAACAACTTCTTTAATTCCCTCACTTTTTAGAGTATCATTGAGCCGTGTGAAAATTTCAAGAACTTCTTTTGTAGTTGTAGTTGGAGAACAGATAAGGCCACCATATGTCAATCCTTGGTGTGAAAAATATGAGTTATTAAAAATATTCCCAGGTAATATCGCCTTCAATTTACTCTTAATGTATATTAAAAAAGAACAATCTACAAATCGGTCGGAGTGGTATTCCATGAAATCTCTCTTGAATAGAAAAGTGCTAATCTTGGAAATATCAAGGAAAGAGTCCCATTCTTGTTTGTTTTGGGTTTTATACTTGACTAGTTCTATCATATTTATGTATTCTAAATTCATCATAATCTCGGATATAGTCATCTTTGTCATATCTTTCTGAAGCTAAAACCAAACATACAGAGCCTGACGAGAAGTTTATTAGTTCTCTCCAAATGCCCGGCACAACCAATAATCCCTGGTAGGAACGATTAAGATTAAATGTCCTCTTCACATTTCCATCATCAAGTACCACATCAAAACTACCGCTTACAGAAAAAATCAGTTGGTATAGCCTCTTGTGAGCATGAGCTCCCCTTTCCTCCCCACCAGGGATATCATAAAGGTAATATATCCGTTTAACATCAAATGGAACAGTTTTGAAATTTTCAACGACTGTAATATTCCCTTTTCTTGAGCTATGATGCTTATTTAATTCAATCATTGTACAGTCAAAAACTGAAGTAGTATTAAAGGGCACTAGTCTCTGCAAATCTTCTAATAAAGCAAATTGGCTTTCTGATTTAGTCTTGATTTTATTATTTAAGTCTTGATTTAAAAACTCGTTAAAATCTCTTATATAGTCCTTTTCATCGTATCGCGTTGAACTTAAGACTAGGGCCAATGAGTTAGTTGAAAAATTGGCCATCTGTCTCCACAGGCCATTGGGAACATAAAGTCCTTTATACGATCTATTCAATGAATACACTTTTCTTTCAATTCCATCCCCCAATATTACATCGAGACTTCCAGACAACGCAATAATAAACTCCTGATTCTCCTTGTAAGCATGTCCCCCGCGGCTTTCTCCTCCCGGCACATCGTATATCCAATAACTACGCATTATCTTAAATGGAATATGATTAAGCTCTTCTACAAATGAGAGGTTTCCGCGCTTATCGAGGAATTTAGGAAGATCAAGAATTTTAGAATCATTTATTGTTACCATATATAAAAACTCTATATATTGGACAAGAATACATTATCTCTTTGTCATACTTTTTTCTGCCTCCTCTAGCAATACAGTCTAGCCTCTCTTGATTGTCTTGGCATCAACTAAATCTTCTCCTATCTTCTGAAAATTTCATTTGTACTCACATATCAAAGGATACAGTATATCGCTAACCTGTCTAGGTCAACAGCCTTATAACGGACAAAACCTCTTTAATTTTATTCGGGCATCCTCAGTAGTGAATTGTCTGTTGATTACTCTCCTCGGATCAGTTTCCAAGCCTCTAATTCCTTTCGTACTTTTTCATTGGTTGGGACACTTCAGCTCACACGTTAAATTATTTCTATTTAAAAAAATGGTTGTGGCCTTCATGAGTTTAAATCCCGATCAATCTCTGATATCTCTTGCCGATAATAGCGACAAATGGTTAAAACATGATAGTTTTTCCTTCAGCATAAAGGAAAATAACAAAAAGTTTAAAGCTACTGATGATGATAAGCCAGACACAAACTGACCTGCGACTGATCAATTCCTCAGATTTGTTTTTGATTTTTTAATGCAATGCTATACAAAAACCCGCTAAGCCCGCGTGTAAGCCAAGGCTTCTTTTGTGTATTGTTTCGGGTTGGCATTGGTGAAGGAGAACGTGATACAGCGATATCTTTCCCTGACTTTATTTTACGGATGATCAACAATCTGGACCTGACCTTAATGAAGCTTCAAATAAAAATCCCTTCAAAATCGCAAGATCACCCGTTAAGCTCTCCCCTGCAAGGGATTTCTAACCTCAATCTCTTCCTAATCCTCCATTGTCAGACTTTCCATGAAGTCAATTCCCTTCAACGCTCTCCCAGATGCTTTTAATCTAATAAAGTAGAGTTAATTGGGTGTAGATTGCCTAATAATAATTAATTATTAAATAAACTCAATGATACGTTCACAAGCTTTTCCGTCACCATACGGATTATTGGCCTGTGCCATCGAACCATAATAAGATTCGTCATCCAACAAACGGGATACTTCTCTTATAATCAAATCGTGATTGGTACCAACCAGCTTCACCGTGCCGGCATCAACGGCTTCGGGACGCTCGGTAGTATCGCGCATCACCAGTACAGGTTTGCCCAGCCCGGGAGCTTCTTCCTGAATACCTCCACTGTCGGTAAGCACCAACGTAGTCTGTTCCATCAGGGATACAAATGGAAAATACTCCAGCGGTTCGATAAAGAAGATGTTTCTTTCGCCTCCATTGGTGTCCGATAAAGCCTCCTCCCCGAAAATCTCCAGAATCGGCTTGCGTACGTTGGGGTTAAGGTGCATGGGGTAAACAAAATCAACTTCTGGGTATTTTTCCGTAAGGGTTTTGATAGCCCTGCACATGCTCAGGAATCCATCACCAAAGTTTTCCCGCCGATGGCCGGTAATCAGCACCAGTTTCCTTCCAGTCAGCAGACGCGCCGTGTCGTATCCTGCTGTTTTCAATTGCTGATGTAGTTGACTGGATAAAGAAGCATCATGTTTGATTCGATCCACCACCAGAAAGAGGGCATCGATCACGGTATTACCGGTGACCGTAATACTCTCCACCTTTACTCCTTCTTTTAACAGATTC
>JBDKUD010000108.1:0-3833 GCA_039679805.1 Syntrophomonas sp.
GAAGAAGACCTGCCCATATTTTGTCCGAAGGCCCTTTCTGCTGTGGTAATAAAACAGTGTTATAACTTTTATCAATTTCTTCTGCAGATATTTGCTTAATAAAATTTCCCCGGTCTATCATTATAAAATATTTAATAAGAATTTAGTTTAAAAACTATCTGGTTATCATATAACAAAAAGAGATAACTGGTATCTGTAACCGATTTATATATAAGTAATCAATATTTAAAGAGATTTTCAGGTTGGGCAACCAAGACATCAACTGCAGGATCTTCGTACCATGGTTCTGACTGAAGCCACAATGGAGCAACACTCCTTACCCAATCTTTAAAATAGGCTTTATCCCCGTTTTTTACCTTAATTATTTTCATATCCCGGGCTATCCTGACCATTTCCCCAAAACGTTGTATGTGTTCATCAAGGCCAACTGATAGTTTATTGTTGACTGTATTCCGCTGGTCCAGATCGGACCAAAGGACACAGAATTTTTCAACCTCGACACGTCTCAAGCGAACAGAGTCGTTTGCTACTGCAGCCTGAGCAGTTTTAAACATTTTAAGAGCTTTATCGGCATATTCAGATGTAACCAGTTCCGGATTAGGTCCCTCACACATCTGATGAATCGGACGTGAGTCTATCTCATGATGCATAAAGTTGAAATAATCACGGATTGCCGGTGCCGCTGGTCCATAATATGCTGTCATGAATTCATCAATAAGGGCTTCCACATCAGCCTTTGGATCCCAGAACAGTTTGCCCTGGACAAAAATAAATAAGTCACTGAAATTTGTGGGAACCACACAATCAATGACACCACGAATTCCAACTGATGAATAAAAATTCATTTTGCTTACCATGGCATAAAAGCTGCCGAATGGCTCATACCATGTATTATAGCCACGTGGATAATCGAATATATACATATTATCCGGACATTTAGAGAGCCATCCCTTTAGTTCTTCAAGAGCTATCTTATTTTCCGGACAATCAAGACCATGACTTTGACACATAGTCTGCGGAGGATATGGACAATACATCACCATAACATTCGGTTCAGGTAATATTTTCTTAGGAGGACGTGATGTTGCCTCCGTATAAGCCAGTGTGAGTATCTTCTTCCCGGGATAATTTTTTGCGACTACCCTGGCATTGTAGTTGACATATCGTAATAAGCGGTCTGTCATATTGTTTCCCCGTTCAGCATCAAGTGCTTTGCATGAATTACACTGGCACCAGCAGTCCGATCGGCCATCGCCCTGGGTTACTACAAAAAAGGAACGTTCTTTTTGTTTTTCAATGAGCAAAAGCAAACGTTTGGAACTTTCTTCCCGCATGTTTTCATTTGATAAGCACAGATGCCCCGGAGGTCCATCACCAGGTTTATATCGTTGTCCATTCTTTTGCAGGGCAAAGTATTCCGGATGCTCTTTGCCATATTTGCGGTATGGCATCATGAAGCTGGCTGAATGAACCCAGTTCCTCTCTTCAGGTGCTCCAAGATCACCCGAGTAACCCATATCATCATAAGGCGTATATCCAAGTTTGACACTTGGTCTGAGGCCATGGAAATAAACATCGAGTTTGAAAATCGCCCTCATATCATAATATGGCTTCTTGCTGTTTGTTATCTCTGGTATTTTTAAGCTGGAAATATGAGGTACTATTTCACAATCCTGCGAATAATACTTTACCCCTAACTTACTTAATAGATCGTATGCACCATATAAGGTTCCCAGATCACGCCATCCACATACCGCTCCGTTTTTACGATTTATTTTTATTACATAACCATCGTTGGCAACAGAATCGATCTCCTCCTGAGAAATAAGTCCCGACAAGATTGCTAATTTTCCGATCGCGATCACTCCTTCGGGAACCGTTGCATTGTTAATATTAATGAGAGAAAGATGTTTGCCGGTAATCTTAAATAAATAGTTAACAATCTCCTGAGCGGCAAGTTGTTCCCGTTCAGAAGCCTGATGTACAATTGCCACAGCGGTCAATTCTTTATCTCCCAGTCTGACATCTCCCTTTTTTTGTGTAAACATCTTACCACTTTCTGGTTGGGAGGTGCATGAAGTCAAAAAGATCATTATAAAAGTAATTAGTCCGAAAAGAACTGTTTTTGTTTTATTAATATTTGATCTCATAATTTTTGGTTTATATTCAAAATAAGTTCGCCATATTCTTATGCAACTGGTCCCCGGGATGTCTGTAAAAGCCAGACATCCTTTAGAACCACTGATATTATAAATCATTACTTGTTATAAATAGACAACTTTGCCCGTTGAAATACTTTCATAACAGGCATTGACAAATTCAATTGTCTTCCGGTGCCATTTCAGGTTTATCTTTGGAGTCTTTTTATTGCGGATACAATCTACAAACTCATCCATGAGGCCTATCCATTCATCAAAATATGTGTATTGAACTGTATAGCGATCATTCGGTACTCCATTATGGTAGACGTTCGGACCAAAACAATCAACCAGCATAACTCCATCCTCCCCACTGACAGTTACGTTCACCTCCATACGCTTGGGATAAATCTCCCAGCCCGGACCGGGAACCGCCAGCCGCTCTTCCAGACGCGACCATGACGGGTCAAACAAAAAACTAACCCCATTTTTCATCTTACCGTTTACAAGAAGAGTGTCTTCCACTTCAATATCCGTTCTGAGATTTGGCCCTGCTTCAGCATAGACATAATCAAAGTCGCTGCCGGTCATCCAGCGGATCAGATCAAACACATGTGGATGGTCACATAGAGCCCCTCCTCTGAAACGACTGTCTCCCGGACTAAGCGGAACACGTTTCCCGTAACTCTCTTCAGGAACACCCTGCCATGGAAAGGCCCACACTGGGGAGAGGGTAATATTGGTGGCATTTATCTCACTTATCTTACCCAATTCCTTTTTGGCTGCCAGCTCATACAACCTGGTCACCACAGGATTATAATGCATCTCCAGTTCTATCTGACATACTATGCCCGACTTCTCTGCCAGATCTTCAATCTCGCTGTATTCATCCATATCAAAGGTCGGCACCTTCATACTAAGAACATGGATGCCTCTTCTGGCACATTCCCTGAATTGCCGGATATGTTTGCTGTTTGCCGAGGCCATAACTACGGCCTCAATATCAGGATGTTTGTCAAACATCTCTTTTTCATCCATATAACAAGGCACATCATAACCATATTTCAGGAAGTTATTCTTTACTGTTTCTGTCTCCGCGTATACAGCTATCCATTCTAATTTCGGATTATCATTTAACGTTTGATAATATTTTCGTGTGTGCCCGTGAGTAAGCGACAACATTGCAATTTTTACAGGTTTCATTCTATTCCTCCACTATTTTAAATTTACTTTTTCTCGTTTACTGTCCGATTCAAGAACCATCTTCACTAATGTGACCAGATGCTTGTGCTGTTCCTGCCATTGTTTACCTAAATCAGGATCTTTCAATACCTGAAAGGCCGAACGGATCTGATCAATCTGTAAATCATCAAAACCGTACAACTCCATATCAACATCGGTATACCTTTTTTCTCCCTTACCGGTATAGCTATAAATCGAACTCTGTGGAACCTGCGTATCTACTACCAGATCACTTGTCACTCCTCTCCGGGCTATTATCTCATGCCTGTCAACCATCGGAGTATCAGTCGGCATCTGGATACTTACTTCTATGCTGCAAAGAGTGTCATTATCCAGCCGTACTATTGCATTACCTGCCTCTTCGTCGCTGATAACTGCCTGAACTGATATGATCTTACCGCCTCCGATATACTCGAACAGGTCCATCTCCCGATAGAAAAGTGTGGATAATGA
>JBDKUD010000218.1:0-3895 GCA_039679805.1 Syntrophomonas sp.
CTATATAAAATTTACCGTCCGATTCTTTGACTGTATAGAAAATAAGCCTATTATCTTTAGCAGCAACAAAATCGCTTTGATTTTCATTTTGATATTTTCCGGGTTCTGCTGTAACCTGATAGGCCCCACTATAGTCTGCCAAACAATCATCCCAGTCCACTGTATATCTTATGTCGGCATCCTTAAATTCACTATTAAGAAGACGAGGACTTTCAAAATCATTTCTTCTTTCAGGGGCTATATATTCCAGGGCTGCCTGGGTATTGTTATGGCTTATTCGGTTGATATAATTCTGTACCGGCTGAGCCGGATCTGCATCCCTAATAGATATGTGTCCCTGCATAAGGCGTTCTTTTTCCCAGCGAGGAGTAAAGTAAATATAGCTGACCTTGTTGGTTGCTTGATCAGTAATAGCAAGGGTAAATTCTTTATTTAGATCGTCGATACTGCATGTGCCATGGCTTTGCCATATGCAATAGTTGTATCCGTCCTCTTTGGTACAGCTTCTACCGCTGAAGTATCCAGGGCTAATGCCAATGTCAAAACGATCCATTGATTCTTTTCCTTCAGTTATTTGGGAATTTCTAATCCCCGCCGGGTAAATCAATGTACCTGCAAGCTTTATATTAGCGTACTCATTGGTAATTGGCTTACGGGTATAGAATGAAGCTATTTTTAAAAGATCAAGGGTTAACTCCGTAGGGAGATCTTTCTCTATGATCTTTCTGTAAATCCAGGGGAATTCGCCTTGCAAGGTTAGGGTGCTGAGTTTATCCTCATCCAGGTTAGAAATGATAATATCGTCAATAACTAATTTCATATCACCAATGGGGACAACGGCGCTAAGGTTAGTACAGCGATAGAGGACCGGGTGTTGAAAGTAGAAATATATGTTTATTATTAATAGAATTAACAGCAGCTTCACAGCAATACGAACCCCAGTGGATTTGAACATAATAAAACCTCCGTAATATGATAAATTTCCACTTTATCTTCACAAAAGTCCTTCTACTTGCCCTAGTTTCATAATAGGATACATCAGATCAACTATTCTGGATAAATACGTTGTTTAAATACCTGTTTTCCATTTTGGAATTCCATAATAACACCAGTCTTAATCGGGTTGTGATCATTGCCCATGGTTAGTCTTCCGGTTACACCGGGGAAGTTTTCGACTTTGCTGAGGTTTTCGGCAATGACCTGCGGGTCATATGATTTACAGTTGCGAATAGTCTCCAATAATAGGCTCGCACTGTCATAACCCAAGGCAGCAAACATGTCCGGTGAATCTCCGTAAGTACTCTTGTATTTATTCACAAACTCAGTTACAGCTGCATCAGGATCATCCGTGGAAAAATGATTAGTTAGATAGGTATTATTCAAAGCCTGGGAACCTGCTAAAATGGTTATTTCCGGTGAATCCCATCCATCGCAGCCGCCAATAGGCTGATTTATACCTAACTCCCGGGCCTGTTTTATTATCAGTCCTACCTCCGGGTAGTACCCTGGCAAATAAATAAAATCAAACTTTTGGTTTTTCACTTTCTCCAGCATCTGCCTAAAATCAGTGTCGCCCTGATTGAAATGTTCCTCCAATACTATTTGACCACCTGCACTTGTAAAGCTGGTTTTAAATGTTTCAGCCAAGCTGGTACTGTAGTCACTAGCCTGGTTACAAATAACCGCACAAGTTTTGGCCTTCAACTCTTTACTGGCAAAGGCCGCCATTAGGTTACCCTGCATAGCGTCTTGAAAGCATACTCGAAAAATATAGTTACGAGTTTCTCCTGTTTTAGAATTTAAGGTAATAATTGGTGAAGTAGCCGTAGGTGTCAGTAGGGGAATTCCTGATTCCTCAAGTAATTGAGTACACCCTGTAACATTTCCGCTGGTTAGAGGACCGATCTGAGCAATAATATTACACTGTAGTAACTTTTGACTGGCTTTAAAGGCTTCATCTTGATTAGATTTACAATCGACTACTACCAGTTGCAGGTCTAAATCCTGGTTTTCACTAAAGGCCAGTAGAATACCTCTTTTTACATTGTTGCCATATGATTCTACTCCGCCGGTTAGTTCAAGATTTAACCCAATTGCAGGTTTCGTTTTTGGAATAACCGGTTTCGATTTTGGTTGTGTAGGGGTTATATTAATTTGATCCGCATCCGGATTCCAGTTCACTGAAGCTCCGAGCACCTCGCCCAAAAAGCGTACCGGTATCATAGTCCTGCCGTTTATTATCTTCCCGGGAACATTCAGTTGTACAAATTGACCGTTAACAGTGGCATTGTTATTTCCAATTTGTAGTTTAACGGTAGTATTATCTGTTATTGCGGTAACCGTTTGGGTATAGTTATCCCAGGATATATTAGCACCCAGTTTTTCCAGTATTTCCCGCATAGGAATTAAAGTTCTTCCATTTTCAAGCACTGGTGAAACATCAAATGATATTTTTTGACCATCCAGGAATATCGTTGGACCCGCCATGGCGGGTCCGGCAAAACCTAACAGTAAGGTGATAATTAAGATTGCACATAAGCTACGCTTGAACATAATTTTCCCCTCCTAATTTTTTTAGCTGTTTCTAGCAAAATTATTTTAGGTCACGTATTCAACCATCGTCCTTTACCCGAAAAGCCATACGAACCAACAATTGTCCCTCTTTGAGCAGATGCCAGCCAATAATAACAATCATTTCCCCCTTTATCTAAACCTAAGACCTAGAACATCAGCTTGGCCAGACATAAATTAGATTGTTTTTATTTTACATCATTGGATATCTTTCTAAAATGGGCATTAAGGTTAGTAAAACGGTTATTCGCAATTATGCAGGCTATCTGGAACCTAAGTTAATGCTGACCAAAGTCAGCTCGGACCGTCAAAAAAGGCCATGTTTCAATTTATGAAACGTGGCCTTTTATATATAATTTTTGTCTAAATATTTATTTAAGGGCAAACTGTGTGGTTACTACCTTATCATAAGGCGCAATCTTGCTAAGTTCCCCGGCATCCTTCATAATTTGCTGCAAGAGATAGAAATCTTTTTCCAGCAATAGAGGATCCTTCTTCCAGGTATTCTGCTCCTTATAACGTTGAATGGCGCTGGTTAGGATTTCTTCCGATTCGTCGGGGAAATATGGCTTAATAGCCTGAGCTGTCTCTTGCGGAGAATGACTGTCTACCCATTTTTGCCCTTTATAAATTGCTTGGGTAAAATTCTCGATTAACTGCGGTTTTTCTTCAATGGTACTCTTTTTGCTGAAATAGGCAGTGTACGGAACCTCTCCGCTCTCCTTGCCTAGTGATGCTACAATATGGGCTTTACCTTCTTTGTCCATGCTAGAGGCGGTAGGTTCAAAAATGATCACATAATCCCCTTGACCACCCAGAAAGGCTCCCGGCATAGCAGCAAACTGCATAGTGGTATCGATAAAAACATCTTTACCTACGGTTAGCCCATTCTTCTCTAAAACATATTCGAGAATCATGGCCGGCATGCCACCCTTGCGCCCGCCGATAATGGTTTTCCCTTGCAAATCGCTCCACTTAAAATTGGGTTCCGGCTGCCTGCCTAAAAGAAAGGTTCCGTCTCCATTGGTTAGCTGGGCAAAGACAACACCATAATCTTCTTTTCCTTCATTAAAGACATAGACGCTGGCTTCCGGGCCTGCCAGACCAATATCAGCCTGATCTGTCAAAACTGCGGTCATGACCTTATCTGCTCCCTGGCCATTAGATAATTCGATTTCCAAGCCCTGTTCCTTGAAGAATCCCTGGCTTAAGGCTACATATTGCGGTGCATAGAAAATTGAGTGCGTTACTTCAGAAAGTTTAACCTTGGTAAGTTCGTCGCTGGATTTATTGCAACCCGTTACCAACAACGAGAGTCCTAACA
>JBDKUD010000294.1:0-1600 GCA_039679805.1 Syntrophomonas sp.
GACTTCATCATAGACAATATGGCTAAATGCGGTGTAGATATAAGCCAAATCAAGACCATTATTGCAACCCACGGACACATCGATCACATTGGAGGGCTGAAAAAGATGAAGGACCGGCTGGGAGCCCGGGTGGTAGCCCATCAACTGGAACTGCCGGCTATTGAAGACGGTCTGCCCCAGCTTACCGCCGCCTCCTGGTACCGGGTCGAATACCAAAAAGTGAAGGTAGAACGGGTTCTAAAAGAGGAACTCGAGAAAGTTGAAGCAGGCGGGGTGGAACTGTTCTGCATGCACACTCCCGGTCATACCAGGGGTGGAATATCCATATATTGCGATATTGACGGCAAAAGGGTGCTTTTCGGGCAGGACATCCATGGACCGTTCAACGAGCAATGGGGTTCGGATATGAACGACTGGCGAAAATCCATGCAGAAACTTTTGGACCTGAAAGCCGACATCTTGTGCGAAGGTCATTTTGGGATTTATTCACCGGCGAGTCACGTCAGGGAATATATAGAAGGCTACTTGCGGCGGTTCCGATAAGGTCCATCAAATGTATGCAATCCCATTGGGATATTATAAATGCATCTTAATTGAAAGGGGGATTACCATGGGAGAGTGGTCCAAGTGGGAATTTGGCTTTGAAGAATTGCCAAATAGCTGTTTCATTTTTGGAGGTACATCCTCCCCGGAAACGATTCAATCCGTTATATCAAGTTTCGATACGATCATATTCCATAAGCATGACAACTATGAAGCTTATATAGTAGAAAAATATTCGCAGAAAATCTTAATTCTCTTTCAAGTTTATGGAGCGGCCATGGTCGCTGATCTGATATTCTTGCTAAAGGATGGAGGAGTGAAGGAGATTGTCTTTATAGGCGCAGCCTATGGCATGGAGAAACAGATAGCAGTGGGTGATTTCATTCTGCCTTCGAGGATTCAATGTCTGGATGGGGTTGCATCCACTCTGGACAATAATGAATTTAGCTATCCCGATGCCGGTTTGAGAACTTGGGTGGGAAAACTGTTTATCGAAAATGAAATCAGTATATGGCAGGGTGATACAGTATCGGTTCCCACTACCTTTTATCACCCTTCCAGCGATAAGTATGATAGGGAGGTTATTGCCCTGGAGATGGAACTGGCTTCACTCTGCCATTATGCCTTTAAAACAGGCATTAAAGCCTGTGGAGTGCTTGTTGTCAGCGATACTGAGAATCATAGTCTTTTAGCCGACCACGAATTGACAAACCGTAACATTATCAGAGCTTTTCAAATGATTTATGAAAGCCAGGCTAATGTTCAGCGTATTGAAGTTTAATAACAGGGACTGGAAAATGCTCGTTAAAAATATAGAGGGTAATTTTGAAAATTGGGGGGCTGGTTGCCTTTGCCGATTACTTGTTTGATGGTTTGCTGGTGGATGTAATAGTGCAGTCGCAAATAAACTCGGCCAAGGACCGCAGCCGGCAATTAATTACGAAAGTTCAGACCGTAGTTAAAAACCTGGAACTGGTTCTAAATGAATATAATAAACTGGTTGAGGGACTCGGAGCTAATCGATCTGAATTGATTGAAAGAGCGTAAACTAAAAAGG
>JBDKUD010000290.1:0-38157 GCA_039679805.1 Syntrophomonas sp.
ATATTCTCGAATCCCAAATATGTGGATGAGGCTGAAAACTTTGGCCGGGTATCAGAACGTTTTCAGGTTATAACTATTAAACGTGAAGATATCAAACGGGTAATCGCTCGACGGGTTTTAAAAAAGACGCCAGAACAGAGAATGGAACTGGAAAAATTATTTGATGAGTATAAAAAGTATTATCCTAATATTCAGGCTAACCTTGATGAATATATTGATTTATTTCCCTTGCATCCATATGTAATACAGATTTTTAGCGAACTGCCGTATTTTGAAAAGCGTGGAGTCATCCAATTTACCGTTCAGGAAGTAGAAAAAATACTGGATGAAAATTTTCCCTGCTTAATCACCTATGATCGGATTTTTGATGAAATCAATTCGAAGCATACGGTTAAAAATCTAGAAACCGTTGCGCCGGTAGTCAATGCAGTGCAAACATTGGATAGTAAAATTGATTTGCTTGATACCCGTAACCAGGTAGAAGCACGGCAAATTGTCAAAGCCCTGGCTGTTCTTCATCTCTTTGGTAAAACCCATAACAATGGAGCTACTTTGGAAGAACTGGCCAATACTCTTCTGGTACTACCGGGTAATAAAATGATGGAAGCCAGTGACGAAATAGGCCTGGTCCTTACCCGCCTGCGTAAGGTAACAGACGGACAATTTATAAATGTAACAAAAGACGGTTATTATTACCTGGACCTTACTATTCAAATCGATTACGACCAGGTAATTGAAAGAAGGAGCGATAATCTACCAGGTGCCATCCAGGATGAAAAAATAATATCTATTTTAAAAGATCAGCTCATGTTAGGAGCAGAATTGCCTACTGGAGGGTACCTTGATACATGCACCTGGACCAGCCGGAGATCATTTCGAGAAGGCTTATTTATTTATGAAACCGGTAAGGGTGAGATTGTTAAAGAAAATGGTGATTATCAACTGGTTTTTGTATCTCCATTTTGTAAAAAGAACCGCTACAAAGCTTCACCCAACCGTATTATCTGCAGTGGTTCCTTAAGCAACGAGGCTCAAGGACTGCTAAAAAAACTGGCTGCAGTATATCTTCTTATTGCAGAAAAATACCAGGTTAGCATTATGGATAAAAGATTAGTTATTTTACGCAAAGAATTTATAGCTGCTTTGGTAAGCTCATATTTGGAGACTGGAATTATAGAAATCGGTAAAGAAAAGAAATCTATTAAAAGCCTGATATCCAGGGAGTTTAGAAATTTTGACGAGCTATTTTCCGAATTAAAACCAGCTTTATTGCAACCATACTTTGAAGATACTTATCCCAACCATCCTCGTTTTCCGCAATTAATTAGCCGGGATAATATTGTAGGGGAATTTTCCACTGCAATAAAGGATTTAATTAATCGTAACGGAGTTCAATCCCTTTTTGGAGGAAGTAAGGCTATATTAAATGCACTTGATTTATTAGATCAGAATGGGCAATTAAATACTGGGCAATCGGAGATTGTTCTAAAAATTCTCCAGGAAGCGCGGGAACAACAAGGTAAAAACGTAGATGTTGAAAAGTTAATCAATAAATTTACAGAAATTCCTTATGGATATCATCATATCATGAGCACTTTTATTATGGTGGTACTCACATATAATGGGGAAATTGCCTTAAAAGCAGCAGGAGGAAAGACAATTAGTTCCTCGGAGGTCTCAGAGGTATTTGCTAGCGGCCTGGATGCCTTCGGCAATATAAAATACCTATTTATTGAAAGTGAAATAAATCCGCAGCCGCTTATTGAACTTTTTACAGCCATCGGTATAGCCCCGGATCAGGCAGCCAAACTTAGAAAAACAAATAAACGGGGGGAGGCAGTCCAGGATTTTCGTACCCGTTATTTGGAGATTAAAGAACAATGCGATCAGGTCCAACAACGGTTGGGGACCATATCACTACAGCACCGGGATATAGTCGACGTAAGTGGGTTAAAAGCCAGGCACTATATTTTGAATAACTTGCCTTTGAGTGACTTTGAAAGTGTTAAAACCCCGGCTGATTTGAAGAAGATAGTCTATCCCAAAGACCAAATTCAGGTTATTGCCGAGGCTGCAAAGGTACTGCAAAGGTTAGTGACACTATATGATCTTTATTTTAGTCAAATAAAAACTGAACTGGAGTATGTATTAAAAGTAAAACAAGTACTTTACGATCATCCAATGTTAATTCAGGTGGATGGGCTAGAAGAAATGCTGGCGGATGCTCTGGCGATTTTGGCTGATGCCGAAAAACTGCTTGATCCAGCTGTACGTCAGCCCCTACTGGGTAAACTTCAGCAGGTACGTAAAAAATACCAGGCTGCTTATTATAAAGAACACGAACGTTGTGTAGGTTCCAAAGTTGATTGGAGTCGCCTGCAAACAATTACCGCTGATCAGAAATATAAAAATCTCTTACTTTTAAAAAATGTTAGGATTTTAGATAAACGCTTGTTTGCCAATGTGGAAAATGGCATTATTAATGCCAGTAATTTACGCTGTAGTGATTTTAAGATAGAAATCCTAGAAAATGAGGCCATGTGCCCACGTTGCCATTTTCCCAGTAATTATGGGGTAGATTTAAATCAAAGACTGGATACCATCGAAGAAAGAATAGATGCTTCCTGGAAGGATTGGGAGAGCACCATTCTCACTGAGGTGAATAACTACAAGGACAATATCCAGTATCTCCAGGCAGATGAAAAACAAGAGATAGGATATATAGTGAAAAATGGCACATTGCCTGTGGTAATTACGGTTACATTGGTGAAAGCACTGAATCACCTCTTCGACGAACTGGAAGTTATTGAATTGAACCCGAATAAATTGATGAAATACATATTCAAGGACTCACAAGTTTTAGATTACTATAGCCTGGAGCGAAACTTGAATGATTTTAAGCAGATGCTGGTGGCAGGTAAGGATTTAGAAAAAATCAGAATTAAGCAAGCAGAAAAGGATGGCGAATAAAAGATGGCCAAGCAATCAGAGCTACCGTTTTCGAATGAGGCTAAGAAGCCTAAAGAAAAAGATGAGTTTGCGGAGTCCTGCCGTCCTCTGACAGAACTGCTGGATTCGTTGCGTAATATAGAGGGATTCCCGATAGGAAAGGATGAGGATATTCTCGCTCTCTCGGACCCGCCGTACTATACGGCCTGTCCAAATCCATATATTAATGATTTTATTGCACGCTATGGCAAACCCTATGATGCCAAAACGGATAAATATAAGCGGGCGCCTTTTGTGGCTGATGTTAGCGAAGGCAAATATAGAGCACATTCCTATCATACAAAAGTTCCTTACAGAGCCGTTATGCCTTTTATAGAACACTATACCGAACCTGGAAACATAGTATTAGATGGCTTCTGTGGGACAGGTATGACCGGAGTAGCAGCTCAAATGCTAAGGAGAAGGTCTATCCTGTGCGACCTTTCGCCGGCAGCTACTTTTATTGCCTATAACTTTAATACTCAAGTAGATGCTGATAGATTTAAGAAAGAAGCAAGAAGAATTCTTACTGAGGTGGAAGAAGACTGTGGGTGGATGTATGAAACCTCACACCTCAATGGAGAGAAAAAGGGTACCATTGAGTATGTCATATGGTCTGATGTATTGGTCTGTCCCTATTGCAGTAATGAGTATATTTTTTGGAACTCTGCTGTTGATGCAGAGAGTGGTAAATTGAAAGATGAATATGATTGTCCTCATTGTTATGCAAAACTTACAAAAAGACAATCTGAAAGGGCAACTATCACTTATTTTGATGATTTAATTGGGGAAAAGGTGATAATGGCCAAGCAAGTACCAGTATTGATTAACTATTCTGTAGGGAAAAAGCGGTATGATAAGGTCCCTGATCAAGATGATTTAGATCTAATTCAAACTATTGAAAAGGCCGCTATTCCTTATTGGGTTCCAGTGGATAGACTACCAGAAGGTTATAATACCGAACAACCTAAGCGTTCTCATGGTATAGATTGTGTACATCATTTCTATATTAAGCGGAATCTTAGAACAATTGCTGCATTTTTAGATAAAGCCAAAAGGAATAAAAACTTAATAATGTGCCTAACGGGAGTAGCCATTTCAATGACTAAAATGTATAGGTATACACCTAAATACGAAGGAGGCGGACCGCTTACAGGCACATTATATGTTCCCTCAGTACTTCGGGATCTCAATGCAATAAATGCATTGGGTAGATTTGTTGACAAGTTACCTGAGGTTTTCAATGCATTATCACAGAAAAATTTTACGTCTCAGATTGTGAGTACATGCAGTACGACTGGGTTACCTGTAGAAGAGAATTGCGTTGATTATATTTTTACAGATCCTCCATTTGGTAGTAACATAATGTATTCTGAGCTAAATTTTATTTGGGAAGCATGGCTAAAGGTATTTACGAATAATAAACCAGAAGCAATAATGAATAATGTTCAACTTAAGGGACTAAATGAATATAAGGAACTAATGACATCGTGCTTTAAAGAAATGTATCGTGTTCTAAAACCGAATCGTTGGATTACGGTAGTTTTCCATAATTCTAAAGCCTCAGTTTGGAATGCTATTCAGGATGCTATGACACGGGCTGGTTTTATCATAGCTCAAGTAACAGTTCTTGATAAAAAACAAGGCAGTTTTAAACAAGTAACATCAGCTGGGGCTGTAAAAAATGATTTGGTAATCAATGCCTATAAACCTAAGAAAGACTTCGAAGAGCATTTCCTCCGATTGGTTGGAGAAGGTTTAGAAATGGATTTTGTACAAGAGCACCTGGATCACTTACCAGTAGAAATCAATATCGAACGTACTGAACAGATGCTCTACTCTAAAATGCTGGCGCATTATATTCAACGGGGTTATGAGATTCGCATGAATGCCCGACAGTTTTATGGTATGTTGAGAAATCACTTTAAGTTGATAGACGGATTCTGGTTTAATGATGACCAGGTATTAGATTATGAAGAATGGAAGAAAGCTCAGGGTTTGGACAAAATCCGGGAGATTAAAACCGGGGAACAATTGCTCTTTGTTACGGATGAGAAGTCACTTATAGTATGGCTTTATCAATTTTTGGAATTACCTCAGACCTATAGTGACATTTATACTGCTTCTCGTAAGATAATAAGCGGAGTAGAGGATGAGATTCCTGAGTTAAGGGAAATTCTGGACCAAAACTTCATTCTAGAAAAAGGAAGTTACCGTCGTCCACGGACTCGGGAAGAAGAAGAGAAAATTGGAGCTCAGAGACAGCGTGACCTGCTGCGTAGTTTTGAACAAGTAATAAATGCTGCTAGGACCAGCACAAAGAAAATCAAAGGAGTACGTAAAGAGGCGATTGTTATCGGTTTTACCCAGGCTTACCAGGAAAAACGGTATCAAGATATTGTAGATGTTGCCAAACGCCTTGATCCGAAGATTATAGAAAACGATTCTCAAATAAATGATTTCGTGGAATTTGCCCGCTTTAAAACCGGAGAGGATCTATAAATGAAGATTTGCGACCAAGTTTGCTGCTGAGCAGCGAATGAAAAAGGCCTTGAAAATGATTTTGGGAAAACACAAACTTTATTCAGCAAGGATTTAGAAAAGATTAGAAAAGTAAGCAGAAAAGGGTGACGAACAAGTTATGGCTGAGCAGTCGGAGCTAGCATTTGAGAAAGAGGCTAATAAATCGGAAAAGAAAGATAATTTTAAGAAGTCCTGTCGTCCCCTGGCGGAACTATTAGATTCGGTTCGTGCTGTAGAAGGATTCCCTATAGGGAAGGATGAGGATATCTTAGTTCTTTCTGACACACCTTACTATACAGCATGTCCTAATCCCTATCTTAATAATTTCATTGCATGTTATAGTAAGCCCTATGAAGTGAAAAACGATAAATATAAGCGGGCACCTTTTGTTGCTGATGTGAGTGAAGGAAAGAATGATCCTATCTACAACGCTCATTCATATCATACAAAGGTACCACATAGGGCAATTATGCCCTTTATTGAACACTATACAGAGCCAGGAGATATAATCTTTGATGGTTTTTGCGGAACTGGCATGACCGGGATAGCAGCTCAGGTGCTGGGACGAAGAGCCATTCTATGTGATCTTTCCCCGGCGGCGTCCTTTATAGCTTATAACTACAACATGCCGATAGATGTAGGAGAATTTAAGCGGGAGGCAAAAAGGATTCTGGCTAAGGTGGAAGCTGAATGTAGCTGGATGTATGAAACTATGCATAGTGATGGTAAAACCAAAGGCAAGATAAATTATACGGTATGGTCTGATGCATTTCTTTGTCCATACTGCGAAAATGAATATTTATTTTGGGATGTAGCAGTGGATAAAGCAGCTGGTAAAGTAAACGATGACTATTTCTGCCCACACTGTAATTCGAAAATAACTAAACGGCAATCCAAACGAGCTATGATAACTTTTTTCGATGTCGCGATAGGACAAGAAATAACACAGGCAAAACAGGTTCCGGTATTGATAAATTATACGACTGGTAAGAAACGGTATGAGAAATCTCCGGAGGTAGCCGACTTAGAATTAATAAAAACGATTGAATCAGCAGATATTCCATACTGGTTTCCTACGGATCGGATGCCGGAAGGTGACGAGTCACGAAGAAATGATAACGTGGGTATTACTCACGTGCACCATTTTTATACGAAGAGAAATTTATGGGTATTGGCCACGATCAATAATGTTATATTAAAATCACCATATCTCCATACCCTCCTATTTATATTCACGGGGACGATACAAATATCATCTAAACAAAGCCAATTCCGATTCGATTCACGAAATCCCAAAAACACAGCTGGAGGTATTCTAAAAGGAACGCTGTATATACCTTCTCTCCCTAAAGAGGGATATGTAATTGATTTGTTCGAACGTCGATTCAGGGCCATACTTAAGTCAATGAGGTTACAATCTGATTTCAAACCTTTTATACAAGCACAACATTCTTCATGTATTAATATTGCTGATGAATCAACAGACTATATATTTACCGATCCGCCTTTCGGAGATAATATTATGTATTCTGAGCTTAATTTTCTCTGGGAAGCATGGCTGAAGGTATTTACCAACAATAAGGCAGAAGCAATTATAAATAATGTTCAACATAAAGGACTAAATGAATATAAGGACCTAATGACATCCTGTTTTAAAGAAATGTATCGAATTTTAAAACCAAACCGCTGGATCACGGTTGTTTTTCACAATTCAAAGGCTTCAGTATGGAATGCCATTCAAGATGCCATGACTCGAGCTGGTTTTGTCGTTGCCCAGGTTACAGTTCTGGATAAAAAACAGGGCAGCTTTAAACAAGTAACATCAGCCGGGGCAGTAAAAAATGACCTTGTAATCAATGCCTATAAACCTAAAAAAGAATTTGAAGAGCACTTTCTGCGGCTAGCTGGGGAAGGAATGGAGAAGGAGTTTGTTCAGGAACACCTTGATCATCTGCCAGTTGAAATCAATATCGAGCGTACTGAACAGATGCTTTATTCCAAAATGCTGGCTCACTATATCCAAAGGGGCTATGAAATTCGCATGGATGCCCGACAGTTTTACAGTATGCTTAGAAATCATTTCAAGTTGATTGACGGTTTTTGGTTTAATGATGATCAGGTATTGGATTATGAAGAATGGAAGAAAGCCCAGGGGTTGGATAAAATCCGGGAAATTAAAACCGGGGAACAATTGCTCTTTGTGACAGATGAAAAGTCGCTTATTGTATGGCTCTATCAATTTTTGGATTCACCTCAGACCTATAGTGACATTTATACTGCCTCTCGTAAGATAATAAGCGGAGTAGAGGATGAGATTCCTGAATTAAGGGAAATTCTGGACCAGAACTTCATCCTGGAAAAAGGTAGTTTCCGCCGTCCACGGACTCGAGATGAAGAAGAGAAGATTGAAACCCAGCGGCAGCGTGATCTTTTATGCGGTTTTGAACAAGTAATATATACTGCCCGGACCAGCACCAAGAAAATTAAAGGAGTACGTAAAGAGGCAATTGTTATCGGTTTTACTCAGGCTTACCAGGAAAAACGGTATCAAGATATAGTAGATGTTGCCAAACGTCTTGATCCGAAGATTATAGAAAATGATTCTCAAATAAATGATTTCGTGGAATTTGCCCGCTTTAAAACTGGTGAGGATCTATAGATGAATATTGGCGACCAGGTTCGCTGCCGGGCAGCGAATGAAAAAGGCCTCGGGGTGATTGTAGGGCAGCAAAAGCTGTTTCAACATGCCTATATTGAGGTCTTTTTTGCTGGAAGCGGAGAAACCATAAGTTTCCCTGAAACCGAATTGCTAGCGGTCCAATCCCCTGAAGAAGTTGTCCGCCAGCAGTATTTTTCATCGGCTAGCCGCTTCCTTTTACGCCTTTTCAACCAGCAGCTGCAGGCATCCTACACTGAAGATGGTCTGCAAACGGCAGCTAATTTTAAGATTCTCCCCTTGCCTCATCAACTCCTGGCAGTGAAATATGTATTGGATCAGCCCTCTCCCCGGGTCCTTATCGCCGATGAAGTAGGATTAGGCAAAACCATAGAAGCAGCCCTCGTCTACGAAGAATTAAAGGCTAGAGGTATGGTGGAGAGGGTCCTTATAGTAGCTCCTTCAGGTCTCTGTTTACAGTGGCAGGAAGAGCTGCGGCAGAAGTTTGATGAAGACTTTGTTATTTACGACCGGGAAACTGTGCAGACTCTAAAGCAACTGCACGGACAGAGCACGAATATATGGAAACTAAAGGACCGCATTATTACTTCAATTGATTTTCTTAAACCTAAAAAAATGAATGAGGAAATCCAGGAAACAGCACTGCGCAGACGCGGCTGGCATAATGAACATGTCACCGATGCGGCGGCTCAGGCCGGTTTTGATCTGGTAATCTTTGATGAAGCCCATAAATTAACTAAGGACATGAGGGGCGAGGAAACCGCTCGTTTTAAGGCAGGTAAAGCCCTGGCCGAAACGGTTCCTTGCTTTCTACTACTCTCGGCTACTCCTCATCAGGGGGATTCCGTTCGCTTTCGGTATTTACTAAGCCTGATTGATCCGCATCGTTTCTATAAGGGGAGTGATCTTAACCCGGAAAATGTGAAGGCCATAACCGTCCGCAATAATAAGCGAGCAGTGGTAGATTTTCAAGGGCAACGGCTGTTCAAACAGCGCATTACCTCCCTGTGTAAAATTAGACGTAATAAAGCAGAGGATAAAATAGAGCTGCAGCTCTACGAAGCAGTCAGTGAATATGTAAATGAATTTTATAATCTGGCCCAGCAGCAGAATAACCATACTATGATGTTTCTGCTTTTACTCTATCAGCGTATGGTCAGCAGCAGTTCTCAGGCGATTTGGAAATCTTTAAGCAACAGGTTGGCTATCCTAAATGAGTTTAGGCAGACGTTAGAAATAGGACAGAATGAAGGCGAAACGGCTGAGATTGAGGTAGATGAAGTACAGGATATGGTTGCGGAAGCCCAGATAATATATTTGGAAAACCATCAATCTGCGGATTTATTAAAGAATATGCATTATCTGGAGATGGAAATTGACCTTTTAAAAAATCTGGTGGATCTGGCCCGTCGTGCCAGCCTGGGGCGCAATGATGCCAAACTTAGAACTTTGTTAGAGATCGTTGATGAGTTCAGGATCAGAGAAAATGATCCGGAGCTAAAGTTCATCATATTTACCGAATTCGTGGAAACCCAATTCTATTTGAATACATGCCTACGAAATCTCGGTTATAAAACAGCCATGATTAATGGCCGTATGTCCGCAGAAGAGAAGCAGGCCGCAAAAGAGTTTTTCCGTGCGGAGGCTCTGTTCCTGATTTCTACCGATGCCGGCGGAGAAGGAATTAACCTGCAGTTTTGCCGAGTGCTCATAAATTACGACTTGCCATGGAATCCAATGCGTTTGGAGCAGCGGATAGGGCGTATTGACCGGATAGGGCAAAAATACGATGTGAAGGTAGTTAATTTTCAGTTGGAAGATACGGTGGAGCAGAGAGTGCGTACGGTTATCGAGGACAAGCTAGAACGAATAAAGATGGAATTCAATAACGGAGAAGATAAATTGGCCGATATACTCAGTACCCTGGAGGAAGAATTCTCTTTTGAGCAAATCTATATTAATGCTGTGCAGAAGCGGCTGCATGATGCAGCTCAACTGGAAAAGCTGGCAGAGGAGATTTATCAGCGGGCAGTCGATATGATAGGTAAGGGCGAACTAGCCTTACCATTTTCCCAACTGGAAGATTGCTATTCGGTATCCGCTTGGGAACTGGAGAAAAAAGGGGAAGAGACCAGACAGCTCTTGGAAGGATATCTGGGCCTTTGGGTAGCTTCTCTGCAGGAATATAAGGGACGTCAGGGAGTGTATTTTTTTGATGATCCTGTTAGCGGCAAGCATTGGAAAAATGTAATATTTCATCAAAGTCAGGCACTGGAGAAGGAAGAATGTGATCTCCTGGGACCGGGTCATCCCTATATTATGAATGTGTCCGGAAAAGTGGCCCAGGAATTGTACATGGACACAAGTGCTCGGATGCAGGTGGAGGAACATAAATTTGCCGGGGAGACGGGTGTACTATTCATTTATAAGCTAAAATTGAGTAATTATGTTGATCGCGAGCGGCTGTTTATCATTCCCTGCTTCATTTGCTCAGCTGGGGGGCATTATCATTCCCGGATCTCAAAGTATTTTCAGGATATGCCCGAGCATGTCCGGGATCTAATTGAAATAGAACCGGATCTGGATTGGGATATGTTGATGGAGAAGGGTCAGATTAATGCCGAACGACTTGCCGAAGCGATTTATTATGAAGAGACTTTGAAGCTGGAGGAAAAGATACGTAAGCAGGAAGAAAGCCGGCAGTCTTATTTTCGGGCTCGTGAAAATGCATTACAGCGTATAGCTGTTGACAATATTCGTAATGCCAGGCTAAAAGAATTACATGAAGAGATGCATGTTTTTCAATTGCAATCGCGTAAGAGACGACAACTTATTCCGTCACTAAACTGTGAACAGATTGCCTATGTGGAGTTTGTATAATGAAAAAATGGTTTGATATCTTGAATGAAAAGGCCAAACAATCGTATAGTCGACTTATAGTTGTTAATGATCTGGATAAACTGGGCAGCGATAAGCTATTCCTTGATTTGTTGAGCCAGAATTTTGCTGTGGTTTGCTTTCATGGAGAATTGTCCTTACGCCAATTCATACGCCAGCACCAAAGCCAGCAAATCCTGATTTTGCTGCAAGAAGAGGGGCTCTGTCTGCCCTTTGATATAGAACATAATTCTGATTTAATTAAATGGAACCTGGCCGATGTTTTTCCACGATTTGATAGTAAAGCTCTGAGAATGTTTGAGATGGATGGCTATCAATCAATTTTTAATGCCTATGAAGAGATAGCTGATAATATAGCTTTCCAGGATGAAAAAGAAACATTATTTTTGATCAGGGAATGGATAAGAAATGACAAGGTTATTGCCCAGGAAAAGGGTTATGGCGGAGTTGCTAATGCAGAGGCTGTTAAACAATATACGGCCATACAGGAAACGGGAAACGCAGAGTTAAAATATGCCCAGTTAGTAAAGGACATCAGGCTATTATTAGAGCAAGACAAGATAGACTGGCAAGTTATTGCGCGGCGTTGGGGAGAATTGGAGTATTTGCATCCAGCTGAATTGTTAGAAGCTGAAAGTTATTTTGAATTGGACAATGAAATCAGCCAGCTATTTCATAGCTTTATAAACCAGGATTACGATCAGTTGTTTTTTGCCAGTTTTAAGAATGGCCCAGTTACCATTAATCAAACCATGAGATATCTCGGTACATTAGACACTAATCGCATTGCTCTTTTGTGTTTTGATGGAATGGGCTTTTCAGAGTGGATTGGTCTTAAAAATTATTTAAAAGTTAATCAATTTTGGAATTTTAATGAAAGTGCCACATTTGCACTGATTCCTTCATTAACATCTTCGTCGCGTACCTCGCTGTTTAGCGGGGAGGTATTATTAGATAAAATGGGTTCAGAATCAGCGGGTTTTGTTAAGGCAGTAGATAAATACTTTCCCAATGGGAAGAGTGCGAGTAAACAATTATTTAAAAATACTGATGGTAAATGGAATCGTGATTACTTGGATCATGATATGCTGGGTATTGTTTTTGATATTATTGATAGTGCCGGACATAAGAGCATTTTATTCTCCAAGAGCAAGAAAAATATGCATCACCAATTGCAGGAGCTATATGGGCAAACCCAGATTGCTTTAACGATTTCGACCTTGCTAAGGGAAGGGTATCGGGTATTTCTGACTGCAGACCATGGCTCCATCTGGTGCTCTGGTAATGGAGTAAAAGCAGAAAAATATCTGGTTGAGGATAGGGCTCTTCGGGCGCTTATTTACCCGAATATTAAACTAGCTGAAGATTTTGCCAATAAGAATGATCTAATCCTGATTCAAAATCCTCGTATCCTGGGAGATAGAGCATTGGTTTTACCACGTGGAAGGCAAATGTTCAATACTAAAGATAAGCTTGGTATCAGTCATGGCGGAATACATATTGAAGAAGTTGTAATACCATTTGTGGAGGTACTAACGTGATAGGATTTGATCGCCCGTTGAGGCCGCGTTGGATATATGACAGTCTGCTGCTGGCTGAACCGGGCCAGAAGTTAACTGAATTAAATCTTGCCTTTGAGGAAATTGCCCGTGAACTGACGGGGAAGGAAGGCAAAAGAAAAGTGCGCACAGTTTTATTCCGATGCTTTTTGCGTGATCCAGTAAATAGGGCCCGGGTTAGGGGAAATTTATGGTTGAAAGAATTAAGTGAGAAATACGATTTGGCTTTTATGACGCCAATATATCTCTTTTATCTTATTGCCAGCACCGAATCTCTGATTACCATCTCTGAGCATATTTTTCGATTGTATGAATGGGGCAGTGAGATAAATCTTGCTTTTCTCAAACGCAAAATGGTCGAAGGAGCTGGAGATCGTGATGTGGTAGCGCGGTCGGTACGATCATTTATTAACACATTGGTGTTTTTTGAACTGATAGAAGAGTCGGATAAGAAACTAATACTAAATAAACCCCTTGCAATTAATGATAAGCAAGCTTCCATTATGCTGCAGTTGTGGGCCAGAGAATTACGCCATACGCCACAGATTGATTTAAGCCAATTACCCCCGGCCGTTTTTGCCTGGTTCACCTGGCCAGATTTACGGGCCGTAGCTCGCAAGTATAATGGCGAGCTTTGGGACTACCAACACCAGATGGGTGGGGAGTATTTGGTGGTGTATGCCTAAATAGTGGATGACCTTATACATTGTGATTTGACTGGGATGAATCAAAAAAAGGAATCAATGTACTTTTTGAGGATAATTGTAACAAATTACATAAACAAAGAGGATTATTTCAAATCAAACCGAAAAAGTATATCCAAGGGGGATTCAAAGATGGCTATAATCAAAGAAATTAATATTGAACGATTCAGGGCATTTAAGAATATACTAATACCTCTTGGACAAAAATTAACGGCTATTGCAGGTCAAAATGCTACCGGAAAATCTACAGTTCTAGGTATGCTTGGGCAGCCGTTCAGTTTTCCAGACGAAGAAACAATTTTCAATAAACCTTTTCAGACAAAATTCAACCAAATATTTAAACTATCACCTAAACACGAACCTGCAGGAACTCATAAATATCATATTGTATTTCGTAATAGGTCTATTTGTGAAGACTTGGACATACTAATTAGAAGCCGTCCGAGAAAAGATGGTGGCATTCGATTAGTTACTAGAGATGAGATTAGGACTCCAGGAAAAGGAAATGTTAAATTTCCGGTTATCTACCTTGGTTTAAAAAGGTGTATTCCAATTGGTGAAATAAAAACCATAAAAACAACTAAGGATAACCTAGATGAGGAAGAAATTGCCTATTATGAAAAGCATCATAATAAAATACTTATTTTAAATGAAAAAATTACACCTTCTTATCTTTCAGCAGCACGGGAAAAAGATACAATTTGCGGGAACACACTTACATACAGTGCTATTTCAAACTCAGCCGGACAAGATAATGTGGGACAAATATTAGGAGCAATGATTTCCTTCAGAAGGCTAAAAAACAAATTGGGTTCTAACTACAAAGGCGGTCTTCTTTTAATTGATGAAATAGATACTGCTATGTATCCAGGTTCCCAAATTCGCCTTATGAAATTTCTTATTGACTCCGCAAGAGAATTACATATTCAAATTGTATTTACGACACACTCTATTGAAATACTGGAATATCTCCTTAAGCCGGAATACCAGCATGATGATGCTGTCAATGTGTTGTATTTGGCAAAGTCAAAAGGCAAACTAAAACCTATTGAAGATGTTACTATTCAAAGGATAAAGAGTGATTTATTAATGACAATTAATGAGCCTACAACTATCGCAAAGATTAATATTTATTGCGAAGATGCTGAAACAGTTATGATAGCAAAAAAACTACTACCCGCCAAATGGCAAAAAAGGCTTAATATTTTATGCGGAAAATTTTCTGGTAATTTATTAATTGAATTAGCTCGTTCTGATCTGGATGAATTTAAAACTAGTATGTTCTTATTGGATGGAGACCAATATAATAAATTACCCAAAGCTTTTGAAAATGTAGCATTATTACCAGGGAAGCAAAGCCCGGAGAACATGTTCTTGAATTATCTGGAGTCTCTACCTGAAGAAGATGAATTTTGGGCTGAATCAGGTATGGGATATACCAAACAACATTTTTATGATAATCATCCGCACTCGGATGACAGGGTAATATTAAAAAATTGGTTTAAAAAGGAACGTAAACACTGGGGTAAACGTAACATGTCTGATTTATATGTTAGATGGGGCAAAGACAATAAACAGGTAATTGCAGACTTTTTGGATTCTTTTCAAAAATCTTTTAATATAATTGCCAAACGGAAAGGCATTCCTTACATTGAAGAATAATTTTCATTTGGCCAGATTTGGCCACTTTTGGATAAACCAAAGAGCTTTCTAAGATTAAACTTTTGTTATAGCCTAATATGGGGGTGGCTTAAGCTTAACTTATGCCATATAGTGTAAGTGATAAACCATAAGCAGGTGAATTTATGAATGTAAAAATAACCTCTCCATTACGCTATCCAGGTGCAAAGTCTAATTTAATAGGATATATATCAAGCTTGGTTCGCAGAGAATTCCCTGATGGAAACTGCACTATTATTGAGCCTTACGCTGGAAGTGCAATAATATCTCTCTCGCTTGTTTTTAATGAGGTTGTTAGCAAAGCTATCATTGTTGAAAGAGATCCTTTGATTTATGCTTTCTGGCAGGCTGTTTTTTCTATTCCTGATGTACTTATTTCCAATATAAAAAATGTAGATGTTTCTATTGATACCTGGCATAGCTTTCAAAAATATCGTAAAGCCACAAACGCCAACGATTTCTCACTGATTGAGATGGCGATTGCGGGTTTATTTTTTAACAGAACAAACTTTTCTGGCATACTAAAGGCTAATCCTCTGGGAGGTTTACAACAGAACTCAGAGTATAAAATTGATTGTCGCTTCAATAAAACTAAAATAATTAAAAAAATTGAGCTGATTGCTACCCTGCAGGATAAAGTGGAAGTATATTATGGTGATGCATTAAACTTTATGATTACTCACCAATTTGAATATAGAGCTAACCCATGTTTTCTTTATATTGACCCTCCGTATTATTTAAAAGGAAAAAGCTTATACCGATACTGGTATGAACTAGAAGATCATAAACAATTATCTAACTTTCTTCTTAATCTCAATAATACTGTCAAATGGCTAGTAAGTTATGATAACCATTCTGAAATTGAGAGTCTTTATAGTAAAAACATAAAGCACCAGGTTCATTTCGATTATAGTGTTCACTCCCGTAGATCAGAAAAGGAATTGTTGATATCTAATTTAGAGATACCTCCATGGGAGGTTGATATTCCAAAAAGACAGCGAGCATAATTTCCTTATCGTCTGGCTCTGACCGGGGTTTCTTAAAAATTTCAAGTGGCAATTTGTAGCAATATAGAGGCCCAAGAAATCATGGATTATTTGCCTTGCCACCCAATTAACAAAAAAAGCTGTTTACTAAAAACAAAAAACCCGCAATCACTTGCGGGTTCTGATTTTTAAATGGTGAACAATCCGTGACTCGAACGCGGAACACCCTGATTAAAAGCCATTTGGGAGCAATTGACTGGTTAGTATCACAAATATACTGCTTTGTATCATAAGACAACTACCTTATGCCCCGTTTTCTCCAGTCATCCCCGCCAACCTTTACCCCTTCACACATTTCAATAATCCTTGATACCGTCCGACATCCAATCTGGCTCTCCAGTTGTTTTAAAGTGCAGTTGGTAGTAAAGAAAGTGCTACGCTGCATGCGGTAACGCAGGTCGATTAGGGCGTAGAGCTGTTCTTCGACGAATTCGCTGGGTTTTTCTGCACCAATATCGTCTAAGATAACAACGGCATCGCAACGGGTCCGGTGTAACTTATTCCGGGCCGCTGATTTAAGTTGATCGTTGCCAAACGATTCCCGCAAGGTAACCAGCAGATCAATCACCGATATCATGTAACAATAATACCCATCATAAACCGGTTCACCTACAAAATTATTTACCGGCATACCAAAATGAGAAATGTTGTTTTCCAGCAATGACCGCAGGACCGATACAGCAAGATGACTTTTGCCTGTTCCTACCGGTCCTTGAAGGAAAAGGCCATACCCCTGATGGATAATGTCCAGACCTTTAGCCGCAAACGATTGGCATTTTTTAAGTGCCTGCTCCTTTTCCGGGCAGATCGGTTCATAACAGGTAAATGATTTATTAGCTAAGCGGAGCGGTATCCCGCAGGAGGACCACACCGCCTGGAACCGAATCTCTTCAGCGGAAAAATCCTTTATACTCATCAGCTTCTTCTCCATTCAGGTTTTTTGATTGATATTTCTGCGCCGCCGGTGAGGCGCGCGCCTGGACACGCTTCGAATTAAGCTGGTCATATTGCTTGCGCAGTTTGTCCACGCTTAGTATATTGCCCCACCAGAACGAATCGCCCTGGGCATAATTAATCACTTCTCTTACTTCTTCCGGAGGCCGGCGGTCAATGCGAATGAGTGCATCCATTTGCCAGGCCCATTTCTGGAGATCTGGTTTTTTATAACCAGGTAAATGCTCCAGTATTTTTTTAAGTAGAAACTCGGATAATTTATATGGCAATGAATCGGGAGAATATATTTCTCTTTCTTTCACTTTCTTTCTTTCTGTTTTTATAACCGGCTTCAACACCGGCTGTTCATGGCCTGGGGGTTGGTTAACTCTTGTACATTCGTGCAACCCCTGCACAGCAAGAGTTGTAGTATCGTGCAACCCCTGACATCGTATTTCGCTACAATCATAAATACCCTGGTTGGCATTTTGGGCCAAGGCATTAAGATTAATACAAGTCTGATCCCAGTGAGTTATGTTGGTAACAAAAGAATACACTGAGATTTTACCTGGCTGATAGGCCACCCGGTAGATAATATTTTTTTTGATAAGCGCGGTCAGTTGGCGTGAGATATAAGCCCGGCTGCTGTCGCAAGCCTCGGCAAATTCGCTCAGGGCAATGGCATCCTCGCTGCGATTCCAACCATAGGTGCGACGGAATAAAAACAGGCATATCCCTTTTTGCACTCCATTCAGCCGCGCCAGAGCCAGAGCCTCCAACAACAGGTTGGCTATTCTTGTAAAGCCGTCTTCACAGTCGGCCTTGAAAATTTCTCGGTCACCTTTGGGCACCGTAACACCTCCCACTATCAGTAAAGAATCTTTCTTGCCGCTGGCAGGAATATTATCAGACTGATCTTACAGGTTATAATTAATGTTTGCCTTACAGGTCTTCAATAAGGCAGCGTTTAAATTTCAGACGGATATCACGATATTCCATTTCGTTATTTTGTATAATGACAGCCTCCTTAAAATTGTTTCATCTGGCTTGATCGCTGGAGTCTTAATACCATCTTGTCGGTGATAGAATGTGCAGCCAGTTTCCATCTTCGCAATTAATCCTTAAATATGGGATTTTGTCAGCAATATATTTAACTTTTTTTGGCAAATGTTTTTCAGGAAATTCCCATGATCTATAGAAATTATTCAGGAAAGCCGTAAAGAGTTTTTGATGATCCTCGCTTAACTTATGGTAGCCCGGCACCTGATCTGGTTTTCTTAAGACATCGCTCTGGTGACTTAACCAAATGATACCGTTTTCGGTGGATACGTTCATGAAATACCTCCTCAGCACGGATATAAGAATAATTAAGAATAATGAAAACAATTGCATCCGACGGATGATTTTGCTTAGTCCCAATTAAGGGTGTACCCGTTTACTGCTTTCTTTGATGGTGATGAGCGGTGCTTACGCTTCGGAGCCGCTATCGTGATATTAATTACCTTTTTAGATTCAATCCAGTCCTGCAAATCGTCCGGGTCGATACGCCAGTTGCTGTTTTTTCCTACCCCTAATTTGTAAGCGGGGAAGGTGGGGTCACGACATAAAGCATAGGCAGCACTAGCCGAAATGTTTAAAACACCGGCCAATTCATAAGGGGTCAGCTGGGGTTTAATAAATATCACCTCCTGTTCGGGAGCACTAAATTATGCTACACGCCGGCTAGCCCGGGCTTTAGGATGAGTAAATTGATTTGCCAGATAAATTCCTTTTTACATAGGATAATATATAACCGCACGGAAATTTATCTGGCTGCGGAGGATTCATTGATCTGCTTGCAATTGCGGATGCCTTGGATAAAAAAAATATCATCAAATTCGACGGTAAGCGATTCGCAGATTCTTTTGGCTACTTTGGTGCCTGGGTTACGATCACCGTTAGCTATTTGTTGCGCATAAACTTCGCTGATATTGGATTGCCGGGCTAATTCACGTTTGGTAAAACCCTTGCGTAGCAGCAGTTCATTAAACTGTTCGATGTCTTTGAGAATAATTTTCATTGTATCACCTCCCCACGCTTGCATGTGCAAATTTGCTGTTGTGGATATTCTAAGATAAATTTCAATTTTTTGCAATAAATATTTTATAATTTATAGTGAAAAATTATTGAATTTCGTATAGAATGACAATAAGGTGGTGTTTGCAGTTGCAAGAGATAAATTTTGGTAAATATTTAAAAGGTCTACGTGATGAACGTGGTTTAACACTACGTCAGGTACAAATTCAGTCAGGGGTTTCTGATTCCTATCTATCACAATTAGAAACCGGCCAGCGGGGAATACCTTCACCGGAATTTATAAAAAAGTTGGCACCGGTTTACGATGTGACTTATAAGGAAATGCTGGTGGCGGCAGGATATTTACAACCAACTGATTTTATTCAAAGACCTGGTAAGGCTAATCGGCATTTCAAAGATGAATCATCTACATCAAACATAAAAGAAGCAATACATTATGACGGAAACTCTATTATCATGCTACCGGTTTACGGCAAAATCTCCGCTGGGAAACCAATCAATAGCATCTTGGAAACAGATGAGCATATGCCGATGGACACGAGGTTTTTTAATATGCAGGGCTACAGCAAGGAAGATTTTTTCTTTCTTCGTATTAATGGACACAGCATGGAACCGACCATTGCTGACAACGATCTGGTCCTGATACGCAAACAGCCAACCGTAGAAAATAATGAGATAGCTGCTATCCTGTGCAACAACGAGGATGCAATTGTCAGGCGGGTCATGATAGCTGAAGATAAAATAATATTGAGCTCTGATAACAAAGAGTATTTAGTTATGGTCTTGGACAGTTCTGAGTGTCAGATTATAGGCAAGGTTCTTAAAAAAATTGGTGACGTGAAATAAATTAAAACCGGTTTTACTGGCATTGAACAGGTTTATGGCGATATTGTTATGCGATATAGTGGGATAGGAGGGAGCCCATGAGTTTAAACGGCAAGTATAGATTAATTAAGGACGACCTTTACAAGCTGACGGTTTATCTGGGCAAGGACAAACACGGTACATATCGTCGCAGAACTAAAGAAGTTGAATGCACTAACCCCAAGAAGCTTGATAAAATGCTGAGAGATTTTATAAGTGAAATTGAGGACGAACTGGAGCAGGCCGCTGGTTTTACATTCTCTGAGCTACTCTTGGAGGATTATTTAAAGCAATGGCTGACCATAAAAAAGCCTGATCTGGAACGCAACACCTACGAGAGCTACCAAGTGGGAAATTGAAAAACACATTTCGCCGGTGATTGGCCACATACCTTTGTCTGAGCTGACCGCGCTTAATATTCAGGAATTCTATACTGGAAAAATTGAACACGGGCGCTTAGATAAAAAGGGCGGATTATCTAACCGGGCTGTAGCATATTTGCACTCAATCTTGCACCAGGCATTAGAAAAGGCTATTGATTTGGAGCTAATTAACCGGAACCCCTGTAACAAAATAAAGCCGGCCAAAGACAAAAGAAGGACAGAGGAAAAAATTGTATTTCTGGATAAGGAACAGCTGGCAGAGTTTCTTCTTAATAGCAAACAGCATCAAGACTATTCATTGATATATACTGCCGCTTATACGGGGATGCGCCAGTCAGAACTGTTAGCTTTAACCTGGGATAAAATATTATGGAAGCAGGGAGCTATTAAGGTTGAACGAGCGGTGAATCTTCTTGAAAACGGTGAGTTCGATGATGGAAGAACGAAGAACTTTGCTTCTACTCGCACAATTGATGTAAGCAAGCGTGTCCTGAACCAGCTCAAGAAACATAAAAAAGAGCAATTAAAATATTTAGCCAGTAAAGGTATTCGTAATAATCAAAATCTAGTATTTATTGATACTAATGGTGGGTATATGAATAGAAAGAACCTGGCACATCGATTTAGAAACCTGTCTGATAAAAACAAGCATATTGACTTTAGTTTTCATGGTCTTCGGCATACTCATGCCACAATACTACTATCCGAAGGCTGGTATCCAAACGATGTATCCAAAAGGCTGGGGCATGCGGATATAGATACAACGCTGCGCATATATGGGCATGTGATCCCGAAACAGCAAAAGAAGCTAGCTAACAAGTTTGATGAGCTAATTAAGGAACGCTGAGTGCAAATCGAGTGCAAATGTTTTTAGGAAATTGAACAAAATATGAATTATTTATGCTAAATGAAAAGTTGCAGAAAGCTGATATACTGGGATTAACAAAGTATTTCGGGCAGGGTATAAAGTTGGCTGTCTAGATTCAGGTTCTAGTGGGGGCAACTTCGTGAAGGTTCAAGTCCTTTCGCCCGCACCATAGAAAAATAGAGGGTTTAAGCCCTCTTTTATTTTGCTTAAAAATATCTTAATTTTAAAATTACTACCTGTTTTACCGCCATTTAAAATAATTCTTAAAAATTAAATATGATATATAAGTTTAATTAATCTTACCAAAAACATTTTTAGTTTTAAAAAGGTTAGCTATCCAGATCTTTGTATTTTCTGGATAAGGGTTTATCCCCAAAGTTTTTGAAAATAAGCTAATTAGGACTAAAGAGTCCTTGTAATGATTGAAATCAAATTAAGCCCTCGAACGTTCAGCCTGGTGGTGGCCAATCTCCAAGTTCTTTGATTAGCAAACTTTCCAACTCAATCTGTTTTTGAACTGAAATATCTTTGCGATTACCTATGATCAATCCTCTCATAAAAGGGGGTCTAGTCGGTTGAGATAGCGACGGGTTAACACTGATTAGATAGTCTCTCAGATTATCCGATATAGGATGTTCTGAAGGAATGATCAGTTCTGGTGCATGGGTTGCTATGTGGGCCAGGGTAGCAGAAAATATACTCTGATAAATATTACCGCTAGCTACGAAAGTAAATATATCTCCACTTTTCTCATTTCGTCCCCAGCCAAAGTAATTAATAGGGTCCATAAAACGCGCTAAATTAATAGAATAGTCTGTTATGGTTTGCCCGCCCACTCGGATCAATCTCGTTCCTGGAAGCAGGGATTGAACTTCGGTAATTAAAGATGTCGAGATTTGAGAATCTCGTCCCATGATATATACAGCCGAAGGTTTAATATCCTTTAATGCCTTACTTGTTTCCTTAGGTAACGAAGACATATTTATAAATAAAATTGGAGCACCACTATGAGCAGATAAGGCTACAACAGGTTGACTATCGACAGGGTCGTAGTAAGGGACAAGCATGGTGGGAGGATTAGGCATATATCGGGTTATTTCCCTGGCTATTTCAGCTGCTGTCTCGAAACTATTAGCACCTCGAATTCTCATAATCGTAAAGCCCATTTTAAGAAATGCCTGAGCTACGGCATATTCAATAGCTCCGACTAGGAACACTCGAGCAGGTAATTCTTCCCCATGTATTCCTATTCCAAGTGGTTGAAGACGGATTGTTTCGCGACGAGTTATCATAGGCAGTCTATCGATTTTGGTGGCTAGCAGTGCGGCATTTCTTGGAAAATGCATCAGCGGCACTCCAGCTACAGCTTCTCTCCACCTTCCCAAGGGAAGAAGAACCACAGTACGCGGATGGGAAAAATCCTCCACATCAAGCCATACAAGCTTAGAAATATTTACAGCAAATTGTGTTATAGTTGGTGCTTGAATACGTACTGTATTAGCTGTTAAATCAGTAGTAATCCTGAGCACAAAGTATCCTCCTTTCATAATAGTTAACTCTATGATATGGAAATTAAGCGATAATTGTGAGATGAATCCTTAAAATATTAAAAATGATAGTAAAAGGTGGGAAAATATCATTGGATAGGATAGCCTGACTTGGCAAAATTACTAATAATAGGGGGAAAGGTTTGGTTAAAGTTCTGTGAGCATTCATTCAGTAGACTGACCACCAAAATAAAAACCCCACCTTAACAATTTATCAAGGTGAGGTTTATAAATAGAATTATTTAAACAGGAACTGTTAATATGGCGTATATCCTACAAGCCCTTAGTGGCAGAATGTATCAGATAGCGTTATACAATGGGGGTATATCCCCGTGTTTGTCTACTTACAGGGATTCTCGCAGATATCAGCAGCAAGGAGCATTGCATTCCAAATCCTTGCGTGTGCGTACTCATCTCCAAGAATTGAGGTTAATAAATAACGGATTTCGACGGTTGGAGCACATCCCGCCAGTGTTGCATATCGCCTGATTGCCCCTAATTCACCACTGATAGCTGTTCTTACATCAGCTGCAAAGTTGCCAGTTGCTGATGGACAACTTGGAGGACAGGATGCCGGAGGCGGGCAGAGGCCTAACAGCGCAGCCTGTAATCGCGCATGTCCATATTCGTCTCCTACAATACTCGTGACAATTTCGCGCAGGACGTCTGACGGAGCCTCATTAGCTATCTCAGCGTAAAAACCAGCATCGCAAATTTCATCCTGGAGTGATTCTTCCAGCATTTCATTGTAATTGGCACATTGGGGACATGTACATCTTACTGGACAGTCCTTTTGGCTTTGATACATAAAAACACCCTTTCTTATATATTGTTTTGCTTCAAGTTCAGTGAATACCTCTTACTAGTTTTGGTTCTTAGTGGAATTATCGTTACCGGTGACAGCAACAACGTAAAGAACCGTACGTGACCGTTCTCATCTCCAATAATGCTGGTAATAAGGGCACGAATGGTCGGATCGCGTATGTCTTCGGCTATTTCTGCTAACAGACCCATGGATTCAATACCGTGATTGATAATCCGCTCGATTTTGGAGATAAGTTGCGGCGACATTTCATCAGAACTCATCAATTCACCTCCTTGGTTCAATATATGTCGACAGAATCCAAGGGGGAACAATAATTTTCCTCATTTTCTATTATTTATATTCACAAATTTAACAACAACGGGGTATCAGCGCACAGTTTACCAATATGATTGCAGCCGTGTGGCTCATTATAAAGGCTCTGGTTAATCACTGCTTAAAATATCTATTGCCAAAAAATACATATGCACAAAATACTTAGACATGAAAAAACCACTTTGAAAGCAACCTTCAAAGTGGTCGAGAATTTGCATGGTGGAGATGGAGAGTTGGCCAATATTATTTATCTGTCCTCGTTAAATGCATTTTCCTGCGAAGTATGCCCTTTATAAACAAAGCTTATGAATGCAGGTATTAGACTAACGAATATTATTCCAAGTATTACTAGGCTAAAGTTTTTTTCAACGATTGGGATATTACCAAAATAGTACCCACCGACAACAAAAAGTGTTACCCACAGAGTTCCTCCAGCCAAATTATAACTGACGAAACGCGAGTATTTCATCCTGCCAATCCCGGCTACAAAAGGAGCAAAGGTACGAATAATAGGAATGAATCTGCTTATGATAATTGTTTTTCCACCATGGCGCTCATAAAAACGTTGAGTTCGTATCAAGTGTTCTTTTTTGAAAAACCAGGCCCCTTCTTTATCAAAAATCTTAGGTCCCACAAATCTGCCGATTTGGTAATTAACCATATTGCCAGTAACAGCAGCTATCACAAGAACAACAGTAAATAAGCCAATGTTGATAGCACCACCGGCACCGAGTGCTCCCAGAACGAACAGTAAGGAATCTCCTGGTAGAAAAGGGGTTATAACCAATCCTGTCTCACAAAAAATGATTGCAAAAAGCAATAAAGTTGCCCATACGCCATATCTATAGATAATTTCGACGAGATGCTGGTCGAGGTTAATGATAAAATCCGCACCATTTAATAATAATTCCACAATGCTATTCCTTTCTATCAATCAAGTTGGCAATAGATATAGGATAACGGAAATTGGCCACCTCCATTATCCTATCATTCTTATTATTCCATGTCCGAAAACTGCTCTCCGTTTTGGCAAAGAGCTACCGTATATTGCCCAATTCCATCAGAGCTTCACCACAGTTGCTAAATCCTTGCCGGTCTCTGCTCAATAGTTTTTGAAGAAACCTTGAAAATTGATCGGACAAGGGCAAAACATGTTCCCATGGTTGATTAAACAATTCTTCATCTTTCACCCAATTAGTAAAAAGGTCAATGGTCACCACCCCTGTACCAAACAGATCACTCCTGGGAGATATTTCTCTGCGAAGCAATCTATAAGTATAGGCTCCTGGCTTTCTTAGGGTTTTTACTTTTAAAGCCCGGTCCAATCCCTCCTGATTACTAAAAGCAGGGTCTGGCAATACTTCAGATTTGCTAGATTGGAGATATCTTGCAAAACCAAAGTCAATCAAATATAACTCACCATTTTTTATAATAAGATTGGAAAGTCTTAAATCTCGATGGACAATAGCATTTTCCATCCTTATGGGATTATGTAGCTCATTTAGAATATTCAAAAGTTGAAATATTATATTTTTAACGTCATCTTCTGTAAAGTGATGACCGTTATATATATAATAACTTAACGGGTCACCTTCGATCATTTCCTGGACTATTACGTGCTTTGAATCTATGGAGAACGCTTCGATAAATTTGGGAATTCGGTTACTATTAATGCTTTGCAGTATGTTAGCTTCTAATTCGAAACGTTTACCGTTTAACTCCGCAGATTGCTCCCGACTATTTGAAACCTTTAGCGCATAAACATTACCATCACGCCTTGCACGAAATACAGTTCCGAAGCTACCCTGACCTAAACACAAATCAACAGCATATTCTCCGATGAAAGGGAACCTCTTTCAGGATGAGAAGAACCCCCCAAAGAATCCTTTTTTTCGATGCCTTCCAGAACTTCCACTGTGATGACCATACCCGTATCCATGACCATGCTCGTTATGATTGGGGGGGAAGGGATTCTGTACAGGTGGTTGTTGCGGCTTGTTATGGCTAAGAGATGCTCCGCAATAAGGACAGGAATTCCAATCTGGTTTTATTTCGTTTTTGCAACTTGAACAAACAGGAATAGCATTTACTTCTGTTCCACAATAAGGACAGAACTTAAATCCCTCCTGTACTGGCTTCTGACAGATTCGGCAATTCATTTTGCTTACCCTCCTAAAAAGTCAATCTTTTATAGCCTATTTTGCCCTAATATAAATCTGATATTAGTGTGCCACATTTCTTCATATAATTAAATATTTGGAATAGACAAATCCGTCTAAATAAGTAGTTCATAAATAATAATTAACCGTTCCAGTGGTATATCTCTAAAATTACCTCTTTTAAAGGTTACTTCAGAACTAAAAGTATTGATTGTTTCTTGTTTTTGAACGGCATTATCTAGCAAAGTATATTCGTGGACAGGCTTATCCAAAACTATTTCATCGGAATAGTTTTCAACCGAAGTTTTTCTAATCATAAAATTACCCTCCCACCATGTATTTCGAACGTTTTTATCGGCTTACTCGGAATAATAACGGTCAGGCGGGCCAAAATTCCCATTTTGTCCAGGACGATCAACAGTCCAATATAATGGCGCCGTTAAAATTGCAATAACCAAAACACCAGCAAGGACAGCTACTAATCTTTGGTACCTAGCTTCAGGTATAAGTTTGCGATACATGGCCGTAAATTGCTCCCAGTGTAAAACTAAATGTATTATCACCAGTCCTCCGATTGTATAGGCAAATGTTTCGTGTAAATTTCCTTTGACACAAAATATTGATAACATTACCAGGAACATTACTATATCTAGTATTACATTAACTTTTCCTTTATTTTTCATGCCTTCAACTCCTTTTTTATATGATAAAGCCAGTATACAAACTAAAAACAAAATAAATCGAAAAAAAGTTTTAAGTTTTTATAAAGAAAAACTAAAATTCCATTTAATACCTGTAAGCTAAAATCAGGTTTACCGTCGGTTAAATCGATTTAATTTAAATAGTCTTCACAAAATTTTAACTATTTTTTACTGTTAAATTACTTATCTGGTATTAATTAAAACCCATGAAAGAGTAAATAATATAAAAGGAGTTATATTTAAAGGGGGATTAAAAATATGGCCAAGAAGGAAAAAAAGCAGGTAAATACTAAGAAAAGTCAGGATAGCACGGATGCAGCAATGAGAAAATCTAAATATTCAGGTCCGCCTAAATTTGGGGGATTGGACTAATTAAGCGCAGTAATTTATATGGTATCTTAATTTTTAAGCCTGTCGAACTAATCGACAGGCTATTTTTTATTTACTATTAGGATTAATTTAGATTTACTTTTTCCCTACATTGGAGACAACTTCGTGAAGGCTCAAGCCTTTTGTCCGCACCATAGAACCGGGTTTAAATTAAAATTCGGGCAAATTATCTAAATTATTTTCTATGCTATTATCTCTTTCACTCCGAATAAATTGCATGCCGCTATTTCTATCAACTACATCTATACCTTTAATCTGTCCCTGTTTCCCCATATCAATAGCTTGCTGATAGTCTAATTCCTGACCATTGTTGAGCTTAAAGTTAGTTAATTTCCCTTGTTTATGCCTAACAGCTACAATTTCAAATTGTTCCATCAATAACACCTCCTTAGTAATAGTTTGACGCATAAACAAAATATTATTAGAGAATTAAGAAGGAATTTAGATATATTTATAAAAGCTGATTTTATTGATTAAATTATCATGAAGGATATTGAATGAGTAGATTATGCATTTTGGCCATTGTTGGTTTGATTTTATTTGAAGATTTTATTTTCCTCTTAGTTTTGATAACCACGATTTATTCCTTTCCTGTTCCGCACGCCAGAGGGAAATGAATTCATCAATCTTGCTTTGGCGTTCCTGTTCCTTTTTGTCAATTTTATTCTCAAGGTCCTGAATTCGTTTTTCCAATCTGGCATTTTGCATTAATAATTCATCATTCTGTTCCACAATACGTTTGGCAACTGAAACCATTTCCGGTATATTAACATTGGTTGGAGAGGGGGTTGCCGGTAATTCAGATTCAGGTGATGATTCCATATTTTCCAGGGCTAATTTTATGGCGGTGGTATTTAGGCCCTTTTCATTTTTCAACTTAAGAATTAACTTAAGAGTATCCAGGTCAGACTCTGAATAGAGCCGGTCTCCGCGTTCATCCCTGTGAATTTTTAATCTTAAGCTATGTTCCAGGTAGCGCAGAGTATATTGCTCGATCCCCAGTAATTCAGCCACCTCACCAATCTTATAAAATATTTTATGCATAGGTGTAACCTTTCTCCCTTTCACTTCATAAAATGTTATCAGGTAGGACAATAGAGTTAAAAACCAATATCACGGCAGATGAACGCATACCAACAGTTTATTAGGTATCCTTCAGGAACCATCAAATTCTTAAGTTGATTATTAACTTTATTGTGAGCCTGAACTTTCCCCTTCTTTTGCTCATCTTAAGTGAGCGGAGCCGCCCCGAATAAGGGCGGCGTTTTGTTTGTAAAAGCTAGGGACATTAACTTCATAATTTATTTTATGAGGCCTTGATAAAGAAAATGAATGAAAGTGAGTAAAGAAATGATTTTATCGGATTGCATACGCCAAATGGAGCACAAACTCAATCTAACCTGAGTAATCTGTTAATTAACAAAGATGAATGGCTTTAGTTAACTTTCCACAAAATCATACCGATGGTAGAAGTAACTTTTTGTTCAATTATTCCTTGACTTGATTTTTCCATCAGTAATGCGTGAACCCGGTCAATAATCACCGGTGTCAAGATAATTTCACTGGAGAGGTCGCTTAGTAATTTTTGCTGCAGACTTGTTATATTGTCTTTTCGAGAGGTGGTTGAGGTTGTAAAAGTTATTTCTGGTCGGTAACCCAAAGAATAAATAATATTGAAAGGAAAGATAATATCGTTAAAATGTTCGCGATACGGTTTTGCCAGTATTTGATTCCATATAATATCAAATAACTCAAACTGTCTGGCTCCGGAAAAACCACTTAAATAACACCACTGGCGTGAGCAATATATCATTTTTTTAAGGGTGATAAGATTATTTATAGCAGGTGACATTGTAGCCAGGACCAGGTCAAAGGCTTTATCCCAACAGTTTTTATCAGCGTCGATATCCTCCCAGAGAGCCTGAATAGTCGTTACCAAAGGAGCTAATTCTGGAGTTAGATTGTCTTTCAGAATAGTTAACATTCTTTCCGCTGGATCAATAGCGACAACATCTATGCCTTTTTTTGCCAGGGGAATGGTGAACGAACCCGGTCCACTACCAATATCGAGAACTGTAATACCAGTCTGCAAAATACCTTTCTGATTGAGGAAGTCTAATACACCGGTTATTCGTTTATCGGGGGAATGAACAGTATGACTGGCGAATTGATCAGCCCGTTCATTCCAGTATTGGGCCTGGTTGTTCTGATTGTATGCGGTATATGAATTCTCTTCTCTGAATTTGTTCCAGGTTTGTTCCCAGAATTCTGGCGATAGGATGATACTCATTTATTACCTCATAATTATATTAATAATAAGTTGTTAAACCAAGAGTTCTTTATCAACTTAATGTGGTAAGTCCTGTACCTTATTACTGAGTAAATCTTTTTCTATATGGTGACCAATTAAAGTGATGCCAATTCCGACTAGGCAATAGATTCCTGCAATAATTGAGATAACTATAGCTAAATCATTTTTGAATACCGTAGCCAATATAAGCGGATCGATGGCTAGAGTCTGAAGTGGATCGACCAGATAAGAAATGTTATTAACCAATATCTGTTCTATCTGACCATTAAATGCAAAAATAGCTGCCACAGATAAAATGCCTGCTACCATCATGCTATTGCCAAACCATTTTAAGGATGAATGTTTGCAAGTAATACGATACATTATATAAAAAATCAATAGTAACAATAAATAGGGCAGAATCATGAAACAATAAAACAATTTTTGAGACAATTTGATAAATTGCTGAACCCGCACGTTCTTTAAGTAGGGTACTGAACTATAGTCTAATTGATCAGGCATATTAGCAAGTTTCATTATTTGCTGCGATAGCGCTGAGGTATCTGCGGCATTTATATTGTATACCTTGAGTTCTTCAGGCTGAAGTTTAATTAGCTCCTGGTCCAAATTTTTTTCTAGTATCCTTTTGCGATCGGTCAGGTTAACGGTTAGATCAGGATTATTATTTTGGCCTTTAAGGTATTCAAACAAGTTTATCAGCACCCGGTTGGCCTGGGTTTCAGTCCAGAAAGGGGTAAAGCATTTATCCAGGGCATTGCTCAGGGCGGTGTTTATTGGTTCGGGAATTTCGTCTCGACTATTTTTCTTGACTTGCAGGATAATATTATTTTTAGGTAACTCATAAAGCTTATGTTTATTCATTTCGTTGGCATAATAATGAACATTTAGCAAAGAAGATTCCAGAGTAAGATTAAGTATTAATACCCATCCTATTATTATTGCAAATAGAAATAGCATTACCAGGAGGAATGATTTAACGGTATCCACTTGCTTTCACCTCCAAAAAATTAGCTTATTATTTGCTAGTATAAATATTAGCTATTCATATAGGATTATCCTGCTAGCTATTGCTTTTTGAATAAAGTGGTAAGACCTTTATTTACGAAAGAGAATAATGATAAAATAATGGCAGATATAATAATTAAGGAGGAGAAACGAAATGTCAAAATACAAAATCGAAGCAGATAACGCGGTGCTAATGATTATTGATTTACAGGAAAAACTGTTGAATGCGATGAAAGACAGTGAAAAGGTAATCAAGAACACTAATCTCCTGCTAGCCACTGCTCACGAATCTGGTATACCGGTAATAGTTACGGAACAATATCCGCGGGGTTTAGGTAGTACTGTTGAGGCAATTAAAAATAATTTGCATGAGTATGAATATATGGATAAGACTAGTTTTTCAGCATGGGTTGATGAAATGAAAGAGATTATGAATAAACTGGGTCGCAAAACGGTTATATTAACAGGTAGTGAGACTCATGTTTGCGTTTTTCAAACTGCCAGAGATCTTGTGGAATCCGGATACGATGTCCAGTTGGTGAAGGATGCGGTATGTTCCAGATTTGACGAGAACTATGAAAATGGTATTGACCTGATGAAAGAAGCCGGAGCGGTTATAACCAATGCCGAGACAGTAGTATTTGATATTCTCAAAAAAGCGGGGACACCACAATTTAAGGTAATATCGCCGCTATTGAAATAGATACCGACCAATATCATCAAAAAATAAAATTTTGGGGACGGGGGTATTGGCTCCGTCCCTTTCAATTAACCATTAAAAGTTTGACAAAGGCTGCAAAAGCTAATATAATCATCTTCTGGGTGTAAAAATAAAAATATGAATAAGAACACCTGATCTTCGGCACTACATTGGTAATGCCGATAGTTTTTTATACATTTAATTGTTTTGAAGGAGAGAGATTAGAAAATGTTGCAGAATTTGCGAAACATCGGCATAATAGCTCATATTGATGCTGGAAAAACCACTACCACGGAAAGAATTCTATATTATACCGGGCTTACTTACAAAATCGGAGAAACTCATGACGGTGAAAGTGTTATGGATTACCTGCCGTACGAAAAAGAGCGTGGTATCACTGTTACATCAGCTGCTACTAAGTGTGTGTGGAAAAACTGCACTATAAATATCATCGATACTCCGGGTCATGTTGACTTTACAGCAGAAGTAGAGAGAAGTCTGCGCATATTGGATGGTGCCGTAGTTATATTTTGCGGCAAAGGTGGCGTTGAACCCCAAACCGAAACAGTATGGAGACAGGCTGATAAATATAGAGTTCCGCGAATAGCATTTGTAAATAAAATGGATGCTATTGGAGCAGATTTCTTCAGCGTGGTTGAGCAAATTAAAGCCAGGCTGGGAGCTAATCCAGTAGTATTAATGCTGCCAACTTTTACTGGCGATAGATTGGATGGAATCATCGATTTAATGGAGATGTCGGCTTATAAATTTGAAGGTACACTGGGCAACGAAATGATTAAGACCTCGATTCCGGAAATGTATCTCGAAGAAGCCAAAACCTGGCATACTAGTATGATTGAGACTTTGGCTGAAAATGATGAACAACTTTTAGATCTATATTTCAATAATAAGCCGGTTCCTTTAGACCTTATTAAAGAAGTAATTAGAAAAAACACCATAGATGGAAATATAGTTCCGGTCATGTGCGGTAGTTCTTACCGAAATATTGGGGTGCAGCCATTATTAGATGCTATAGTAGATTTTCTTCCATCGCCTCTGGATGTAGAGCCTGCCATGGCAACATCAATTGAGAGTGGGGAAGTACACCAAATAATTCCGGATAAAGATGATAAATTTTCCGCATTGGTTTTCAAAATAGTAAGTGACCGGCATGTTGGCAAACTCGCTTTTGCCCGTGTATACTCAGGTTCCCTGGAAGCCGGTAGTTATGTGGTTAACACCGGTAAACAGAAAAAGGAAAGAGTTGGCCGTTTGGTCAAAATGCATGCTAATCACCGGGAAGATATTAAAAAGTTAGAGGCCGGAGATATAGTGGCCTTAATAGGCCTTAAAAACGTGGGTACCGGTGATACTCTGTGCTCAGTAAATAATGATATTTTACTTGAATCTATCGATTTTCCCGAGCCGGTTATTCAGATTGCCATTGAGCCTAAAACTCAATCCGATCAAGAGAAGATTTCAGAAGCATTGGCGAGGATTTCTTCGGAAGATCCTACTTTTAAGATCTCCTTTAATAAGGAAACCGGTCAAACTCTGATATCGGGAATGGGTGAATTACACCTGGAAATTATATCTGAGAGATTAGCCAAAGAATTTGATGTTGATGTAACCGTAGGCCAGCCCCAGGTTGCATACAAGGAGACCATTACCAGGGATGCGGAACAGGTTACCCGCTATGTTAAACAGACTGGCGGTAAAGGTCAATATGCCCACGTCGTACTGAAATTAGAACCTGGTGATGGCTTTGAATTTGTTAATAAGATAGTGGGAGGAGCAATTCCCCGCGAGTATATACCAGCAGTTGAACAAGGAATTAAACAAGCTTTGGAAGAGGGCCCTCTTAAAGGTTACCCGGTAGTTAATGTAAAAGCTACTCTTCTGGATGGTTCATTCCATGAAGTAGACTCATCCGAAATGGCATTTAAGTCGGCAGCCATGATTGCTACCAAGGAATGTCTGAAGAAAGCCCAACCAAGGCTTCTGGAACCAGTAATGAAGCTCGAAATAACTGCGCCCGAGGAGTTCACCGGTAATATAATCAATAATATTAATAACCGGCGGGGAAGACTGGAGTCAATGGAGTCAGAGAAGAATACCCAGATAATAAAAGGGTGTGTACCTCTGGCAGAACTGTTTGGTTATTCTACCGTGCTAAGGTCCATAACTCAGGGCAGAGGCGGATTCTCTATGGAATTCTCCCATTACGAAGAGCGTCATTTAGCTTCTTAAGGGAAAACATTAAAATAAAAAAAGGGGAAGGAGTTCAATTGACTCCCGCCCCTTTTTTTATTTGTTCCAATTGGCAGCGAATGGTTTCTCCGCGAATCCTATGGAACGAGCCAGGCTCTGAAGCTCTTCCGGTGAAAGATTGCCGGTAAGGGTTATAACATAAACTTGATTTTTAGAAGTTATCTTCCATGAAACAGGGGAGGAGAGAGTCCCTGAAAGTATAGTTGGTTGGCAGCTATTGATTCCCGCATTCGTTGCTTCATACGAGCCTGTTTTAAACATTTCTTCCGTTACCTGAGGTGAAATAGAAACTTTAAAATTACTGGTTTCCTGGGAACCTGAATAACTGAAGGTAGTATTCTGTCCATCACTAGAAATACCAGTAAGTTCATATTTCGTTGGAATATTAACTGGCTCAAGTCTCATTGTTTCAGATCCTGCTCCTCGAGAGGACTGTACAGAACTTATTCTTGGAGACTGTGGAGATTTTAAGACCGTACCAGATGTTTCCGCTTTTGATACAGGTTGTTCAGAATCATAGGAAACCGCAACGGGGGTATCCTGGGCTTTTTTATCGATAGAACTGTTCAGAGCTTTATTTGTTTCGTTATCTTCAGTGCTTAGGCTAGTAGACTTATTGGCTTGGTTAAGACTAGAAGCTGAGCCGGCTTTTATAAGATCTTGTTTGAACTTTTGTGTACTCATGCTCTTAAGCTGATTGTCATTATCAGCTACTCTGGTAGTACTATTAAAATCACTTTTATTAAAAATTGAACCAGCAGCAACTATCAGCAATATTAAAACTACTACTGCCATTGAGGGGATATATTTACGCAGCCGGTTAAGCCCACTCCAGCTATTTTTTAATCCCGGATTGGTATTATAATATCCGGTATTTATAGTGGCCATCACCTTTTCTGTAAAACCGGGCAATAAAACCGGACTATTTTCCACATAGTACAAGGCCTCATTTTCCATCTGGGTTAGCTTTTCATTATTGCGGCAAAATGGACATTCATGGAGGTGCTTTTCAATAACTGCAGCTATTTCAGGGGTAACATTGCCATCACAATAATCATAAATTAATTCATTTATTTGCTGGCAGTTCATATTGCAACCCCCTTTCTTCCCATTTGCGTAAAATAATTTTCCTTAACGCCTTACGGGCGCGGTGAACTTTTACTTCTACGTTTTCCTTGCTAATGCCCAGAATTTCTGCTATTTCTTGATTATTTAATTCCATTCGAAATCGCATGATTATTATTAAGCGGTATGATTCGGAAAGCTCCATAAGGGCAGCATCTATTTCCTGTTTCAATTCCGCTTTTTCGAACACTAATTCCGGATCATCGGTATAAGCAACACGATACGGATGTTCGTATTGTTTACCAGCAGTTTCATCAAAGCTGAGGGTTATCACCTTACGATTTTTTCGCAAATAGGTTACACAGGTATTTACAGCTATCCGGTTAATCCAGGGACCAAACTTTCGGCTGGGATCGAACTGGTACATCTTTTCATAAACGGTTATAAACACTTCCTGGGTAACATCTTCAGCTTCCTGGTACTGCCTGAGAATTCTATATACAACGGAAAAAACAATATTCTTATATCGTTCAACTAGTTCTTCAAAAGCTGACAGCTTACCGTGCAGAGTTTGCTTGGCAAGCATTTCATCAGTTAGCAAAATTATCAGCTCCCCGGTTCTCACTTTATATACGTAAGATAATTATGATTGCTTGCAGTATACTTACAAATATTATAGTATCATGAAATAGAGTCCAGATATACGACTAACCTAGTTACATAAAGATTCGTCAAGCCTGATGACTTTTTTAGATAAAAATAACTCTGGTAATGGGGGATATAAAATGAAAATAGTAGTTGATGCTGATGCCTGCCCGGTTAAGGAACTAATTGAAAAAGCAGCTAAAAAGTATCAATTAGAGGTAATAATGATTTCCAACCATCACCATGTTATACAGAGTGATTATGCCCGGGTAGTTGTTGTCGATGGAGCTTCTCAATCGGCCGACATAGCTATTACCAATATTACTAAATCCGGAGACATAGTAGTTACCCAGGACTATGGCTTGGCTTCAATGGTTCTGGGGAAACGTGCTCTAGCCATTAGCCCCAACGGGAATATTTATGACAACCAGAATATTGAGGGATTATTAATGCAGAGATTTGTAAATTATAAAGCTAGGAAGGCAGGTTTAAGAATTTCTGGTCCCAGGAAAAGAAATCCAGATGACGACCGACATTTTATGCTAAACTTAGTCATGTTAATAGAAAAAAATATAGAATCAGAAAACGATCACCATTAGGTGTGATGTTTAATAAATCAAATTCTAGAAAGGAGTGCTAGTATGTCAAATCAGTGTAAGACTTGTCCTTCCAGTGGTAGCTGCAGCTCAGATCCGGGTCAATGTGGTACTGAAATAGAAAAAGCTCTGCTGGGAGCAATGAATAAAGTACGCCATGTTATTGTAGTCATGAGCGGTAAGGGAGGAGTTGGAAAATCATCCGTAAGTGGGTTGATAGCTTCTACCTTGGCCAAACAGGGCAAGCAAGTGGGCGTTTTAGATGCTGATATTACTGGACCAAGCCAGCCCAGAATGTTTGGAATTAAAAATGATAAAGGACTATTAGCTAGTGAATATGGGATAATTCCTCCAACCACTAAACTTGGTATTAAATTAATGTCGATAAACTTCTTTTTACCCCATGAAGACGATCCCGTAGTCTGGCGCGGACCTCTTCTGGCCGGGGCAGTCAAACAGTTCTGGGAAGAAACTGACTGGAGAGAGCTGGATTACATGGTAGTAGATTTGCCGCCTGGAACCGGAGACGTTCCGCTAACGGTAATGCAAAGTCTTCCGGTTAACGGTATTGTAATTGTATCTTCTCCCCAAGATTTAGCCTTTATGGTGGTTAAGAAAACGATAAAAATGGCTCAAAAAATGAATATTCCGATTTTGGGTATAGTTGAGAACATGAGTTATGCTATATGCCCGCATTGTGACGAGAAAATAGAAATGTTCGGCAAGAGCCAGGGTGAAAATGTAGCTCAGGAGTCAGGAATCGATTTCCTCTCTGGTTTGCCCTGGGAAGCTAAATTAAATGCAATGGCAGATGAAGGGCATATAGAGGAATATGATTCACAGGAAATGAAGGTAGTAGTCGACAAAATTATTGCCAAACTTCCCTAAACATAATTAGTTTTTCAAAAGGGTGGAGTTCACATAGTTGAGCACCATCCTTTTTTTGCCTCACAACATTCTGTTGTACAAGATGGGCATGTATATTACAATAAAATAACTAATCATAGAAAACAAATCTATATGATCGGTAGAGGAGATTGGTTAACCGGAGGTAAGGCTATGGTGAATAAATTATTTATGGATTTAAGAAAGATATTTGCAGAACTGGCTTCGACTTTAATACTGGGAAAATATAAAGATGCCGCAGCAATAGCCAATTGCTTATCAGAAAAAAGCAAGGCTTTGGCTGAAGAATTAGGTAAACAAGGATGTTAATAACAGCACCGCCAACAAACGCGGTGCTGTTAGTTTTTAAAATAACAAAGACAAATCTTTAAATTGCAGAAAAATCAGGAGTACTGTAAAATATTCACTATGTTAGTCATAATTTGGGGTAGGGTACAATTATAGTGAAAACACTAAAATATGTCTTTGTCTATCTGCTCATTATAGAATTGGGCTTAAATTTTTACCAACCTGTAAATACTGCCTATGGATATCGCATGGATTACTCCATTGTAAAAGACAACCTGGATAATATTGATATTATTCTCCAAAAGATTAGCAAAGAGGTCCATTCTAATAAAAAGGATGACTATATTATTATTCTCGGAGACTCAGTAGCATTTAGTGGACCTGGACCCAGCTCACAGTCTATTGGCTACTATATGCAGCAATTAGCTAATGATTCACCCGGTGATATCAAGAAAATCTATAATCTTTCTATGCCAGCCATGCAAACCGGGGATATTTATACTATGCTGCTCAAGTTAGATAAGTACGGAATATCTACCCAGAATATAATTATAAATATAATTTACGCAGGTTTTATAGAACGTAAACCAGCCCCGGCAATTGTTTTTTGGTTAAAAGATGATTTAAGAAAGATGGATTACCAAACCTTTCAGCATATTAAACCTCAATTACTTGCCAACGGGTATCAAGAAAAACAAGAATTTAATCAGCTAACCCGTAATTATATCGAGACTCATCTGGCCCTTTTTCGATATCGGGCCATTATAAAAACCAATCTGAATAATCACTACCAATCGCTGCGGTATGGTAAACCCACAGATGACTCAATTGGAGATGCTCGTCCCTGGTATAAGAAAAAGGAATTACCTGGAATCCTGAAACAGCCGGAGTACCAGCAAGTTTTTTCCAGCCAGCCTTTTGATATGACTGAAAATAATCCGCAGATATATTTCATGAACAAAATTATCGATCATCAACAGGGAAGTAATACTCTGGTATTTTTAGCCGGAGTTAATGACACTTTGATGAAGGACCAGGTAATTGATCCAGACTATCAAAAAAACCTGGCTCTAATTGATAATTATTTTGCCGGTCAGCCGATGCAATATCTGAACTGCCAGGGAAGAATTGATCCCCAATATTTTACCGACCACATTCACCTAACCTCCGATGGTTACCGGCAATTAGCAAAAATCCTGTGGAATAGCTTTAACAGGGAGTAATAAACAATGCTTT
>JBDKUD010000076.1:0-2743 GCA_039679805.1 Syntrophomonas sp.
ACCGTGCATCAGCCAAGACTCAGTCTGCCATGCTGGAGATAATGGAGGAACTCCAGGTCACTGTCGATGCAAATACATATGCAATGGAGCAGCCTTATATGGTTTTAGCCACCCAAAATCCAATAGAATCCTTGGGCACATATCAGCTGCCGGAAGCGCAAATTGACAGGTTTATGATTAAACTCTCGATAGGGTACCCTTCTTACAAGGACGAAATAAAAATTGTAATGCAGGGCGAAGCAGCGAAACAAACAATTTCCCACGTTATTACCAAGGAAGATGTCAGGGAGCTTTTAAAATTAAGCAGGCAGGTTTTATGCACCGAGCTTGTTGCAGCTTACATAGTCCGCATTGTTGAAGCAACCAGAAGCCATCCGGACATAAAGCTGGGAAGCAGCCCCCGCGGAAGCATAGCCTTGTACAAGCTAAGCCAAGCCAACGCGCTGGCCCAGGGAAGAAACTATGTACTCCCTGATGATGTCAAATATCTAGCACCTTATGTCCTGGGACACAGAATTATCCTCACCCATGCAGCCAAAAACGAGAAGAAAACAGCTGACGACACCATAAGAGGGATAATCAAGGATGTTGCCGTTCCAGTGGATCCGTACCAGCAGGAGTCATATAATGAACAATCCGTCCGCGCAGTTTAAAAAAGTTATATTTAAAATTGCCATCATATTGATTCTGCTTTTGGTGTCACTTTTTCCGGCTAAATACATAAACAGCGTTTATGGGTATCTGCCTTTTTGGGGGCTCTTGTCTCTGCTGCTATTATCGGTTTTGTATCTAGTGATTATCAGGAACTCTATACATTTTAAAGCAGAGGATTCCGACGCTGTATGCCAAAGGGGCGAAAAGGTAAATGTCATCCTGAAAATTGTGAACGGCTCTTTTCTGATTTGCCCCAAAGCTCGGGCCAATCTTTACGTTTCAGACTTTTTTGGAGGGGACGATTATGTTTTGCCTGCTGTTTTCACGATGCGTGCCCAAAGCGAGTCTGAATTCTCCTTGGCAATCAAAATGAATCATGTTGGGATGTATAGTGCAGGTGTGAAGACACTCCAAATATATGACATGCTGGGAATTTTCAGCACGACAATTCCAGGGAGCAGAGAGTTTTCCGTAACAGTGCTTCCGAAGACGTTGTTATCTGATGAGATTGAATTTAAAGACAAAATGCTGTCGGAAAGCCATAATGCTCGGAATAGCACTGTGAGTGACGGATTTGATTACACCGGCGTGAGGGAATATGCCCTGGGCGATTCCATTAAGCGCATACACTGGAAGCTCTCCGCTCATTCCAATAATTATATGACTAAGATTACCGAGACCAGCAATAAAAATGATCTGGCGGTGGTTATCGACCTTTTGACTTCCGGTATTGAACACGACGTGCTACCCGGAATTTATGACTGCATTGTTGAAACCGGCGTGTCCTTAATTAAGCAGGCAATGAACCGGGATATTGAGTATTCAATGCTTTTTGTCGGGAAAAACCGTGAGATAGCCAGGGTAATTCCGAAAGGCAGACAGGACTATGAAAATCTGGTGCGGATGTTGCCTGCTTTTTATACTGATTCCGATGCTGATGTTCCTGACGGTGCCGACATCCTGGAAAACGAAAGCCGTTTAGGAAACAGGAGCGCCAATATTATTCTTTGCACAGCCAAAATAACAGATCACCTAGTGCATGAACTGATAAATATTAAGCAGCAAAAGAGAAATCCTATGCTGTATTACATAATAAAACCTGATGTGAACAGCCATGAGGTTGAAGATCTGAAGGCTCCGCTCCAGGCGCTTGACGACTATAACATTATATATCATACGGTAATTGCCGAGGCAGTTTCTTAGCTGCAAAGGAGACTTCTGATGAAAAAATATATAGATAAATATTTTGGGGATTTTATTCTGTGCGTATTAATCAGTACAGGTCTTTCGTTTAATATATTTGCCGGATACGAGATGACTGATCTGTTGTCCGCTAATCTCCCGGCAGTTGCAGGCGTCGCCATTGCTGTTACAGCTTTCCTGTTTCTTGCGTATTATGACAGGAGAACGCATGCAATTTCAGTTATATTAGAAGCTCTTGCACTGATCGCAGTAATCGTTATTTTGCTGCAGATGGGAGTCTTTTCGGAGTCAAAGACCATAGACGGAAATCCGCTGTTATTCTGGATAATAGTAATTTCCACATCACTTACGGTTTTCTGGGCGGCCAGGACCAGGGCCGGGCTGGTTGTTTTATTTCTGGCGGGAACAATAATGACAGCGGCCTTTGACCTTTTGCAGTATCCGGTCTGCAGTTGGGGGCTTTGGGCATTTATTTTGGGAGTATTTGTTCTGTTTTTATACCGGGTGTACTGTATTTCACGTATAGATTCGGATAGAGAGAAAACCGCTTTCAGTTTATATTTTGCCCAATCGGTTATTGTTGGTATGACGGCACTGGTTCTGGCCAGCGGGGTTTACTATGGCATAATAAAGCCCCTGTCGCCTCCGACCGACCAATTAAAGCTTAAGAAAAAACTTATTTCTATGGATATTTTAAAAGAAATGGGCGTTTCTTCAACAAGGATAATATATTCAGATGATACTGTAAGAACATCGCCAAACGAGAATCAGCAAAATAATAAAGGCGATTATAATAACAGCAAAAAGCATAACCAGCACAAAAGGGAAGGCAAAATCGTTCACGGCCAAGATCCAATGAAATCTAAGGCAGTTACCTTTCCAATGA
>JBDKUD010000151.1:0-21382 GCA_039679805.1 Syntrophomonas sp.
AAAATTATCGTGGAGATCAAGGATATTCCGGAGGAAGAAATACAGCTAAGTTCTAATTTTGCTGAGGATTTGGAAGCCGATTCACTGGATATCGTAGAAATGTTAATGCTTTTGGAAGAAAAGTACAGCATTCATATTCCTGAAGAAGAAGCTGAAAAACTGAAGACTGTTCAGGATCTGGTTGATTATTTGGAACAAAAAATGTAAAGACTTAGAGGTGATAATATGTCCACACGCAGGGTTGTAATAACCGGTTTGGGTGTTATTTCGTCTATTGGTTTTGAAGTCGACGATTTTTGGAATAATCTCATAAAGGGGCGCAGCGGTATAGGTAATATCGATCGTTTTGATACATCGAATTACCCGACTAAAATTGCTGCTCAAATTCATGATTTCAATGTTGAAAATTATATACCCAGAAAAGATGCTCGGCGTATGGATCTATTTGTTCAATACGCCTGTGCTGCCGCCCGTATGGCTGTCCAGGATGCAAACCTGTCGGTAAAACCGGATGAAGCTCATCGTACCGGGGTATGGATTGCTACCGGTATAGGGGGAGTAGAAACCTTTGAAAAACAATACACCGCACTAATGCAAAAAGGCGTATCCGGTGTAAGCCCTTTTTTCATACCTATGTTTATTCCTAATATGGCGTCGGGACAGGTTTCGATCATGTTTGGAGCCAAAGGCCCCAACGCCTGTACAGTTACTGCCTGTGCATCAGGCACTAACTCGGTGGGCGAAGCTTTTCAGGTAATTCAAAATGGCAAAGCAGATGTAATGATAACTGGTGGTACCGAGGCCTCGATTACCCCCATGAGTATTGCTGGTTTTTGCGCTATGAAAGCTCTATCCACTCATAATGACGAGCCGCTCAAGGCATGCCGCCCCTTTGACCTGAACCGGCAAGGTTTTGTAATGGGAGAAGGTTCTGGGGTAGTGGTGCTGGAAGAAATGCAGCATGCCTTGGATCGGGGAGCCCGCATATATGCTGAACTAATTGGTTACGGCAGTAGTGCCGATGCTTTTCATATGGTACAGCCGGAGGAAGACGGAAAAGGTGCTGCCCTGGCATTAAAAATGGCCCTTGATGATGCTGGTATCAGTCCGGACCAAGTTGATTATATTAATGCTCACGGGACGGGAACCAAACTGAATGATATGGCAGAGACAAATGCCATCAAACAGGTTTTTGGGCCGCATAGTTACAATATGCTGGTTAGTTCCATCAAACCTGCTACCGGCCATATGCTAGGTGCAGCAGGGGCAGTGGAATTAATTGCCTCGGTTTTGGCCCTTAATCATAATTTGGTCCCCCCCACACAAAACCTGGAAACACCTGACCCTATATGTGACCTGGACTATGTTCCCGGTCAGGCCAGAGAAAAAGAGTTGCAGGTAGCTCTCTCAGAATCGCTGGGGTTCGGAGGACATAATGCGGCGATAATTATTCGCAAGGTGTAAGGTGAGAGATTAGGAGATTACTATGAATATTGAAGAAATAATGAGTATTCTTCCCCACCGCTATCCTTTTCTTATGGTGGATAGAATTATTGAACTGGTGCCCGGGCAAAAAGCAGTGGGTATCAAAAACGTTTCCGTTAATGAACCCTATTTTGCCGGTCACTTTCCAGGCCGCCCCATAATGCCCGGAGTTCTTATGATTGAAGCTATTGCTCAGGTGGGAGCATGTGCTCTGCTGAGTGAAGAGCAGTACCGTGGCAAACTTGCCTTTTTGGCGGGAGTAGACCATGTTCGCTTTAAACGTCAGGCATTCCCCGGTGATACCCTGGAAATATGTACTGAATTAACTAGTATGAGAGCCAACATAGGTAAAGGCAAAGGTAAGATTACTATAAATAATAAGTTAGTTTGTGGAGGTGAGTTTTTGTTTGCCCTGTCTGATAAATAATTTATTCTTATAACTTTTCAGGGCAAATACTGTATATGTTTAAAAACACCTTCAAGAAAACAAAGTATATTTCAATTCCGGTGACAGATGAAACTTTTCGGGATGATATACTCCCGGGTCAAGCCAGCTGTCCGTCTTGTCATGCTCGTATATCAGAACTGGACATGATTCGTAATCATAAGGTTTGCCCAAAATGCAATTATCATTATACTTTAACTGCCTGGGAACGTATTACCCTTACGGTTGACGAAGACAGTTTCAGGGAGTTCGATACCAATTTAAAAACTCTTAATCCTCTTAATTTTCCAGGATATGATGAAAAACTGGACCAGGCTAAACAAAAATCTGGTTTACAAGAAGGTATCGTAACAGGGCAAGCAACTATTGATGGAATTCAGGTAGTTATCGGAGTAATGGATTCCCGTTTTATGATGGGAAGTATGGGGGCAGTAGTTGGAGAAAAGGTTACCAGGGCTATCGAAACTGCTATAAAGTACCGGTGCCCCTTGATATTATTTACTACCTCCGGAGGTGCCCGCATGCAGGAAGGTATGCTGTCACTTATGCAAATGGCCAAAACCAGTGCTGCTCTGGCCCGTTTTCACCAGGAAGGTCTTTTATACATTACAATACTTACCGATCCTACTACCGGCGGTGTAACAGCCAGCTTTGCTTCACTGGGAGATATAATAATAGCCGAGCCCGGTGCTTTGGTCGGGTTTGCTGGTCCCCGCGTCATTAAACAAACTATTGGTCAGCAGCTTCCTGATAAATTTCAACGAGCTGAGTTTTTACTGGAACACGGAATGGTAGATGTGGTAGTTAACCGTTCCGATCTTTTAAATACCCTAACCCTGTTGTTAAGGTTGCATCAGGAGGTTAACAATGGTTAAACGACAATTTGATTACGAACAGCAATTTCAGCAATTTCAAATTAAGCTTAATGAATTAAAGGATCTGGCAGAAATGACAAATATCGATTTATCAGATCAAATTAAGCTTATCGAAGATAAAATGAATAATTTGCGCCAGGAAAAATATAAAAATCTTACCCCTTGGGAAAAAATATTGCTGGTACGTAATCCAGAAAGACCCACTACTCGAGATTATATAGAATTTTTATTCGATGAATGGATCGAATTGCACGGAGACCGTTATTATTCAGATGACCTGGCAGTCTTCGGAGGAATTGGCTTTTTTGAAGGGCAGCCGGTTACATTTTTAGGTCATCAAAGAGGTAAAAATACCAATGATAACATTAAACATAATTTTGGTATGCCCCATCCCGAAGGATATAGAAAAGTTGAAAGATTACTTTTACAAGCTGAAAAATTTAATCGCCCGGTAATAACAGTTGTGGATACTCAAGGTGCTGATCCTGGAATTGGATCTGAAGAAAGAGGTCAGGGCTGGGCCATTTCCCGGGTGCTTATGACTTTATCCAGTCTCCGGGTACCGATTATTTCTGTAGTTACTGGCGAAGGCGGAAGTGGTGGAGCTCTGGCTCTGGCAGTTGCAGATCGCTTGCTTATGCTGTCGAATGCTGTATTTTCAGTCGTATCAGCTGAAGGCTGTGCTTCTATCCTTTGGAAGGACACACAGCGAGTGGAGGAAATGGCAGAAGCCCTGAAGCTAACGGCTGATGATCTTTATAAATTAGGAATTATTAATGAGATTGTTGAAGAGCCGCTAGGGGGATCACAGGCTGATTTTGAAGCTACGGCTCAAAATTTAAAAAACCGTATACATTTAATAATGCAGGAATTAGTCAAAAAAGATAGAAAAGAATTAGTAAAAGAGCGTTACCAAAAGTTACGAGCTATAGGGATACTTAACGATGGAATTTTATAAGGAGTAGTGTTATGAGCACCAATGGTATAAAACCACTTAGAATAGGAGATTTGACTGCTCCAATTCCCATTGTCCAGGGGGGTATGGGGGTTGGCATTTCATTATCCGGCTTGGCCTCGGCCGTTGCCGCAGAAGGCGGAATCGGCGTAATAGCTGCTGCCGGGATTGGTATGATGGAACCGGACGGATACACTAATTTTCTAGAGGCCAGCAAAAGAGCTTTAAGAAATGAAATTAGAAAAGCCCGGGAGTTATCAAAAGGAATTATAGGCGTAAATATTATGGTAGCACTGTCAAACTTCGCTGATTTGGCTACCACAGCCATAGAAGAAGGTATAGACGTTATTTTTTCGGGAGCAGGACTCCCCCTTAATCTACCCCGATATTTAGGTGAGAGCTGCAAAACCAAGCTGGTTCCTATTGTTTCATCTTCTCGTGCAGCCCGGATTATTTGCAAAAAATGGTTGGATCAATTTGATTACCTTCCTGATGCGGTGGTAGTAGAAGGTCCAAAGGCCGGAGGTCATTTGGGATTTAAAAGGGATGAACTTACCGATCCTAATTATTCACTGGAAAAACTTGTGCCTGCAATTGTTAAGGAGTTACAACCATTTGAAGATATTAAACAGGCACCCATTCCGTTGATTGCCGGCGGAGGAATATATTCCGGAGAAGACATCTACCGCTTCTTACAATTAGGTGCCTCCGGAGTACAAATGGCAACCCGTTTTGTTGCCACCCATGAATGTGACGCTTCCATTGACTTCAAAAAAACATACCTGGATGCCACCCCGGAAGATACGGTTATTATAACCAGTCCGGTTGGTATGCCGGGAAGAGCTTTGCGAAATCAATTTATTGATGATGTTAATTCCGGCAGCAAGAAGCCTTTTAAATGTCCTTATCAATGTATAATAACCTGTAAACATAAGGAAAGCCCTTATTGTATCGCACTCGCTCTGTTAAATGCTCAGCAAGGAAAATTGAAGCACGGTTTCGCTTTTGCAGGCGAAAACGTTCACCGGGTAAAGGAAATCGTATCCGTCAAAGAATTAATGGCAAGTTTAATGGAAGAATACAAAACTGCCGCTCAGGCCGATGCAAGTAAATATTAATAATAAGACAAAAGTAGAGGGAGTTCACTTAGCAAGTATAGTGAGCTCCCCTTTTCCCGAGTTTAACATTTTAAGGCCTGGCATCCCTACTATTTCCTTTATGTAGCCAAGCTGAGTATCTCCACTACCTCAGTCCAATCCTCGCGCAGGGATTCGGTTCCCATTAAGGTTCCAATGTGACCTCCGTTGGTTAAAACCTCCACCACGTCTTCGGCTGGTGTACCAATGTACTTCTTAAGCGCAAACGCCTGCGCAGGAGGGGTAATATGATCTTTTTTTCCGGCCATTATTATTACCGGACAGGTTATATTTCTTAAATCCACCGGTTTGCCATCCAATTTAATAGTACCTGGTTTGGTCAGATTGTTTTCCTTAAATATATTTTTTATAATCTCCAGATAAAACCGCCCCGGTAGCTTCTGGGTACTTCCATACCAGTTTTCGAAGCGAATAAAGCGTTTAATCCCCTCTTCATCACCGCTATCGATCATCTTCCATAAACGGTTATATTTACGCACATAGTGTTCATCAGCCTGCATGTTCTTAAATCCCATCAGCATATATTTCCCGTCCATTAATCCATTGCCGGACGCCACCAGGTATTCAAAAAAAGGCATGGGGGACTGCGCACACTCAATGATTTGTGATGGTGCAGCCTGGACATCAATGGGGGCTGCCGATACCACCAGGGTAGCAATTTTGTCCTGGTTCAAGGAGGTATATATGGTAGCCTGCCAACCTCCCTGGCACTCACCCACCAGGTGTATTTTAAATATTCCGGTACGACGCCGTATCTCATCAACTGCCTCATCGGTAAGGCGAATAATATCATTCATTCCCAAATCTTTAAACTCATAGCTGGCCGATAGCCATTCAGCCACATAAACATCATAACCATAGCTGTGAAATACCCTTACCAGGCTCTGGGCCGGTGAATAATCAGCCAATTTGGAATCATGGCCTGCCTGGGGCGGCAAAATCAGTACCGGTCTATGGCTGCTGCTGCTTTTTTTGTTAGGGAAATGACGCAGCTTGAGGGTTTGGTGTTCATAAATCACATTGTTGGGAGTTGCCCAGTGAGTTTCCGGGTTTTCCAGCTGCAGCAGAATATTCATGTACCTTTGCAGCTTAAAAAAATCAGAGAAAGATGGATATTGAAATGGCAGGAAGGGAAATCCCCTTCTTGGATCTTTTTTAGTATCTTCAGCAGGCATAAACTACCCCTTTCTGTTACCTAAGACCGGAGTATACAGGTGATTTACCCTCCGGTATAAACAACTTTTCAACTATTTATAAACTAATCTTCTGCGACAAAATTTGCTTATACAGATCTATATCCAAGGGGATATAACTATCCGTTTCAGTGTCCAGGAAGAAGAGCTGATCTTCTACGGTTTGTGGGTTATAGCCCTCCTCCCGCAACTGTTCTCTTAATTGCTCAGTATCCTGATCACCCTCCAGCGATGCAACCAGGCGAATAAATATCGGTCGGGCATGCTCAGGCATACGTTGATTAATATATTTTATAAACCCTGACCAGTTAATTTTTTCATCTTCCAACAACTTGATGGCAGCCATCCCACAACGTCCTTCGAACCCCGGTATTTTAACTGCATATACCACTACATCTTCGATTGCCCCGTAGAATTTTTTGAGTACATCAGCTACCGCATATGCAGATACTGTCTTGCTTTTCCAGCGATAAGTATCTCCCAGGCGGTCAACAAAAGAAATATAGTCTTTTTCATGCAATTTAACCAGGTCACCGCTATGTAAATATTGGTCATTATCCTCAAGGACATTAAAAAGTATACTTTTTTTCGTTGCTTCAGGATCGTTAAGATAACCGTTAAAAAGATTCAGTTCATTGATTTCGCAGAGCAACAGTCCGGTTTCTCCCCGTTGGCATTTTATGGCCCGCCCCTTGTCATTAAATTTTATGGCATTATTATGCACATCATATTGGACAACCTCGCCCTGACGCAGACCCTTTAAGCTTAGGTTACCGCACATATGCAAGACTTCTTCATAATTTATAAAACTACCGACTCCTTCGGTTTTAGCATATACCTCTATTAAATGTTTCAGGCCAAAACGCTTGCGAAAAGGCTCTATGAGATCCCCCCATATTCCATAACTAAGCATTACTTCCAGAGGATTATCATAATCGTTAGGCTTCTCAGCTTGGTTATAGAGGTAGCGGCCGATTTCTCCCACCATAATCATGTAATTGGCTCCGCAGGAACGTATGTCATCCCAAAATGTATGGACTGAAAAATTCTGCCTTAAGACCATGGTACTACCGGATATGACCATCCCCGCATAGCTGCCCATTACCCCACTGTTAAAATGCAGGGGCAGGCACATATACTGCACCGTGGACTCGTTCATGTGACCAAAGAGGCTGAACAAATGTCCATTTTTCAACCAACGTTGCTGACGAATCGCCACACCTTTACGCAAACCGCTCTGACCGGCAGTAAATGCATAAGCAAGATAGTCCTCACTAGTTATACTCGGGGTAGTAGCAGGGTTTTCTGGGGAGGAAAGCTGCAGCAAAGGATCTAAAGGCTGCATATTACCGCTAAGCTTAATATCTTCGGGAACGTTGTTAACATAAATAACCGCCGGGGATTTCAATCGCAGTCTGGTTATTACACTTTCGAAATTTCCCAATAATTCATGGCTTACAATCACCGCTCGAGCCTCACAGAGATTGACTTCCCTCGCTAAAACCTGGCCACGGATGCCTATATCCAACAAGGCCACTATAACTCCCAGCTTGCTCAAGCCAGTAATCGCTGCCAAGTATTCAGGTCTATTTTCCATAAACAATGCTACTACGTCGCCTTTTATATAGCCCTGCGTGTAGAAGAAACTTGCATAACGATTAGCCAGGCTATTTAATTCAGCGTAGCTTAGGCAGCGGTCATTATAAATTATGGCCGGCTTATCTGCCTGATCCCGGGCTAGTTTCTCTATCTCCGCTCCTAATGACATGGCTTGTTGGTGACCTAAGTTTAATATGGTTTCCCAACGTTCTTGTTCATTCATAATTGTGCTACACCTCTGTTATAAGATTTTAACTTAGTTCTAATTCTCTTTAATCAGAACGTTCAGCCAACCATGCAGAAATCACCGGGTAAACCTTGGTTTTGGCGAAATTACCAAAAGCCAGGCCACCGTGACCAACTGGATAAGAATAGAAGGTTTTGTCAGTAGAACTAACGCAATCCAGGAGAGCACTCGTCTGGTGGGGAAGAACCAAATGGTCCTTATCTCCCGCCATAACCAACAGATTGGACTGTATTCTGGACAGGTCTACCTTTTGTCCCTGGATGATTAATTCATTAGTTATAAGTTTATTCTGCTGGTAAAGATCCTTTATCCACTGTCGATAGGCTTCACCAGGAAAATTAACGTTGTCATTCACCCATTTATCTATAGCTTTCCAAGCATCTATAGGCATATCACTATCAATTGATTTCCACAACCGGGTGTAAGTGCCCCAATAGTTATTAAGCGGACGCAGCATTTTTACCCCCACATCTATAAAATTGCTGGGAATTAGCTGTAGGGTATTGGTAATTTTGTCAGCATCATAGCCTGGTGATTGTAACCACTTTGATGCAACTCCGGCATTGCTAAAATCAAAGGGAGCGGCCAGCATCACAACATTTTTAACGGTAGGCTGCGAAAAGAGAGATAGATACATGCTGGTTATAGTTCCACCCATGCAATAGCCAACTATGGTCAATTCTTTACTCGCTGAAATGCGGCACACCTCTTGCACTGCCCGGGCAAGGTAATCCTTGACCAGATTGCCAAAACTCAGGTTGCGGTCTTCCCAAGCAAATTCTCCCCAATCGAGCAGATATACATCGAAGCCACTTTCGATCAGATGTTCAACCATACTCATACCTGGTGTAAGATCCAGCATGTAGGCTTTGTTAATAAGGGCATAAACCATAAGAATGGGGGTACGGTGCTTATATCCGTGGGGAGAAACATAACGGTATAATTTTGACTTATTTTTGCGCCATACTATATCCTTGGGGCTAAGCCCAGTTTGCGGATCGGGATCAAATTGGAGTATTTCCGACCACTTTTTAGTAGTATCCAGCATTCGGTCAAGGCTTTTTTTTATCTCCTTGCCTACTTCATCTGCCGAGCCACTCAATAAAATATTTTTCAATATAGGTCCCCCCTTAGGAAATGAATCAACTATTTACTACGTGTTGGCGGGGTGGTAATACAATGGCTGTCCCGTCAGCAATAATTTCGTTTTTTTGATTACTGCAAGTAGTTCTTAGCTTAACTCTTCCAGCCGGCATTATTTCAATAACCTCAATCTGAGCCCTTATGGTTTCATTAAGATAACAAGGTTTTAGAAATTTAATCTCCTGGCTTTCGTATACGGTTCCTGCTCCGGGCATCTCATTACCAACTACATTGGATATAAGACCTAAGAGCAGCATGCCATGGGCTATGCGTGCACCAAAATAGCCTTCCCGGGCACGGGATTCGTTGACATGCAGCCAGCTGAAATCACCGGTAACACCTGCATAAATATAGAGATCGGTCTCAGTAATGATTTTATCCACATAACTGGTATCACCCACATGGAGTTCACTATAAATATGCTCGTTCAGATGGATCAGCCTCCTGTCTCCTTAGTCTCGGTTTTCTTCTGACGTGGTCGGGTTTCTTTGCTATTGGTACCAGCTTTCTTGCTTAAGGTATCCACCTTTTTATTAAGCCGGGCTATTTCCTGTTGCAAAGTTACCATCTCCTGCTTATTTTCCCCCAGGACAATACTCATACGCAGCAAACTATCTGCCATAATACGCAGGTTTTCTGTAAATTGACCATTAAAATTATCTACTTTGTCCTCTACCGCTATCACCATCTCAGCAATTCTGGAAATATCTTTTTTGGAGGGTAACGGACTGGTTTCGAAATATTTGTCTATATTATTCCGGGTGACTTTTTCCATGGATAAATATTGTTCCAGTGCTTTATTGAGCAGTAGCATAAAGTTTTCTGTACCAACGTATTCTTTGAAAGCATCAGCCCAAGCAGTCTCGGTCTTAAAATATAACTCCTTCCATAATTCCGCAAAGTTTGGTAAAATGACTCGCTCTCCATTCGCGCTGCTGCTTTTTTCATCTTCAGGCATACTTCCAGTTCCCTTCTATATTCATATAAATAGTAAGAGGCAGAAAAGCAAAACCTTTGTTTTCCGCCTCTTTTTTTTACCAGAAAGTCAATGTCTGCAGCCATCAAGGTACCGCCAAGACTGATTACAGGCTGTTGACTTTTTTGCTTAACTCTTCTATTTTTTTATTCAGTTCCTCAAAGTAGCTGTAAGCCGGTTCTGCATTTTCGACAGCCTGTTTAGCGGCTTCCTGGATCATACTTTGTAATTGTACCTGACTGTTTTTCACCTGTTTCATTAGTTCATCAATTACTTTGCTATTTTCCTCCCGGGCAATTCGGCTCTGCTCCAGATATTTTTTCATCATGTTCTCAAACTGTTCCTGCGACCAGGATATACTCCCAACTCCAACCATCCACATATCCCAATACTTTTCCATTAGATTCTCTATGGTAGCCATGTTTTTATTGATTATTTCCTGTGTTTTCATACTTTTACTCTCCTTTCCTTCATTAAAATTTTTCCTTACTCCCTTTCTCTTTCGACAAACTTTAATAAAATTTGGCTCCGGTTAAAAAAGGTATTAATTTCAATGACATGCTAGCATCTCTAGTGGTCTGAATTATAACTAATATATGATACTTACATAGAAATGTGCATATGGCAGAATGCAGTGGGGGTATAGGTTTTTTGCCTAATTTGGTATTATTGCTCTTGTGATTTAAATTTTGTATATTCTACTTTTTTACCTATTGTATACCATTATTTGCTAAACGTCTATAAGTATGCTTATTTTTCCCGAATCTGACAGTGGGAAACCTTTCCAAGAAGCTGAATTTACGGGGCCGTTTTTTGAAAAATTTCATTTTGGGGTGCAACAATTATCGTTTAATACGTAATGCTTTGACTCCAACTATCAGGCTCGACAAAAAAGGGAGTCCACTTTGCAAATATTAGTGAACTCCCCTTGTATGAATGCCTAAAAGGTAACTGTCAACATAGCAGCAACTACGCACCGGGCGATAGGCTTATCCAGTTTTATATAACATTATCCGGCACTAAACACCGACGCCTTATTTCAGTAAGGAGTGAGGGGTGAGGTGTAAGGAGTGATCATGCTATGATATCTAATCTTGCGCAGATACCTAACACCTCGTCGCCTTACACCTTACTCCTCACGCCTTACGATTTAGCACTGGATATACCTCACCGTCCTACTGAGTATTAAGCAACTTGGCTGTTCTTATACCCTCAGGAATCCCTATTGGTAATCAGCTTATAAACCTGCTTTTCCAGATTGCGCATTTTCTCATTCTGCATATCTCGTTCCCGGTAAGGAACATCGTTAAGAACAGTTCCTTTTACAGAGGTGGGTCTCTCGGTTAGAACATATATTTCCTCACCCACCAGCAGAGCCTCATTGATATCATGAGTAACAAAAAATACACTGCGCCGGTCATTTAGCCAAATTCTTATAAAGTCTTGTATTAAAGAACTTTTCATCTGTAAATCAAGCCCTTTAAAAGGTTCATCCATAAGTAAAATATCTGCCGGATAGGCGAAAGCACGAGCGATAGCCACCCTCTGTTTCATGCCGCCGCTTAACTTTCCGGGATAATAATTACGAAATTCTCTTAGGTTAACCATGTTGAGATACCTGTCAATTATCTCGGTTCTCTGGGTTCTGGTTAGCTTATCCTTTAAGACAAAATCAATATTTTGCTCTACGGTCTTCCAGGGCAGAAGACGTGGTTCCTGGAAAAGATAACTAATACTCTTGCCGGTGAACCCGGAAAGGGTCCCGGTATCCGGGGCAATAACCCTGGATATTATATTCAAAAGAGTAGTTTTCCCGCAGCCTGACGGCCCGAGAACACAAACTAATTTATTCTCTTCTACCCTCATATTAAGGTCTGTTAGTACATAAAGATCCTCAAATTTTTTATAAATATGGTCGAGGATAAAAGCCATCGGATCAACTCCATGTTTTTAATCTGTTATCCAACATTTTTATCAGGTATTCAAACAGGAAACTAATAATAATAGCCACCACCGTCCAGGCCACCACCTGGGCCGTAGCCAGTTCTATTTTGGCCAGCATCAGGTTGGTACCTATAGCCAATTGCGGCTGGCTGAGAATTTCCGCAGCTATTATTACCTTCCAGGTTATTCCCATGGCAGTTGACGCTCCGGCCAGAAGATATGGCAAAATCGATGGTATATACAATTCCCCAATGGTGCGATACATTTTCACCCTATAAATCCGGGCCATTTCCAGCAAGTGACGATCCACATTTTGAATACCGGCTACAACATTGCCATAAATAATCGGAAATATCATCAAAAAGGTCACAAACACAGGTACCATATCAGTCCGCAGCCAGATAATAGCCAGTATAATGACCGACATTACCGGGGTAGCCCTTATCACTGTTACCCAGGGCTGCATTAACCAGTAGATCACGGGACTGAAACCAGCCCCAAAACCAATTACCATCCCCAGAAGGCAGGAGATAGTAAAACCGATAAGCCCCCGGCCTACCGTTGCCCATACAGCCGGCCAGAAGGCGTCTGACTGGATGATAAGCCATAGTTGCTTAAGGGTGGTACCCGGTGAAGGTAAAATCAGTTCCTGGTCAAAATATATGGCACCCAGTTTCCAAACCAAAATGAGTAAAATAACTGAAGCCAGCGTAATGAGGCTATTTTTGATAGTAGAATTCAGCATCAGGTAATTTACCTCCTATACTTTCCGGTGAAAAGTCCAGGAGAACCTGCAGATATTTTTCGACTGCCGGTCGCGCACTGACAGCATCTGCATAACGGATGTTGCACCTGGGTATGGCTGCAGCCGTTATATCAGCGGGTATGCCTATATCATGTTTTTTAGCCAATTCTCCAGTCTGAGCCGCATTCTTATTAGCCCAGTTAATGGAGTTCTTATATTCAGTCAGGAATTTGGTTACTATTTGCGGATTTTTATTGGCAAAGTCTTTCTTAACCACCAGGCAAGTCTGGCCAAAAGGAACATTTTCACCGTTTAACCTGGTCCACTCTTTTTGCAAATCCAGGGCCAACCTGGCATTGGGGTTTTTACTTAAGACCATGGAAACCCACGGTTCAGGCAGGGCGGCTATTTTGCTCTTACCTGCAATCATTAGCTGGGCTGCTTCTACCGGACTGGCAATATAGCTTAGAGCCACATCAGTATCGGGATTAATATTGTTCTTACTCAACAAATATTTTAAAACTACATCTGCAGCAGACCCTTTAGCCACAGCATTTATTGGCTGGCCTTTTAAATCACTCCAATTACTAACGGTGACACCGTTTGTAACCACATACATAACTCCCCAGGTATTCATGGCGGCCAGTTGGTATCCCACCCCTTTGTTATATATTTTAGCCGCCAAGTTGGTGGGAATAGTAGCTATTTCGACTTCACCGGTTAATAGCTTGGAAGCTAGGACATCTGGTGACTGTTCCATAATATAATTTACTTTAACACCTTCTCCCAATGAAGGAGTTTGATCAATCATCTTAACCATACTTACAGCTGAAGGTCCTCTTAAGACTGCTACATTAAAATTGACGGGTTGTGGTGTTTTTGGAGGCTGCTTAACTTCTTTTTCGGGCTGGGCACATCCTCCCAGTGATAGAATAAACAGGCTTAATAGCAGGAAAGTTACAAATTTCTTTTTCATTCCCCTCATACCTCTCCTTTCTGACAATATGTTCAAGTTTTACATATACTTTCGGCACCAGTTTACTTTTCCCTTTAAAGGCGGGTAAGAAATAGTCTGGGCGATGGCATAATGTTGAACCCTGTATTAGCAAAGGATATGAAGTTTAGAGGTATTCGAAGAACTAGAATTAAGACCCCATCACTAAGGTGTCTCACAGAAAGTTATTAAAACGCTAAGCTGAATAAATCTATGGTTAAATCTGTTGGGCGGAACAACCTTACACTTAGAATTTGTTCCCAAGGATTTTGGATTTTTTTCGTAGTCTATTGGAAATTTCCGGCCGTGCCTTAGTCCCTGATTTTACAACTTTGCCAAGAATTCTGTATCCCCCGTAATGCAATACTTCATTAACTGCTCTTATTGCTCCCCTGCTTTCGGCTGCGATAAAATTGAATGGCCATGGAGTGCTGCAAGCAGTCACTATAACCGCAGGCTTTCCTTTTTGGTGAGGATAAGGCATCCCGTTTGGCTTTTCACCCATAATAACCGGCACATTTCGGTCAAATAAAAGTTTTAGCTGAGCACTCATATTTCCCCAATGTGTTGGCGTGCCTACAATAAGACCCTCGGCATCCCTAATTTTACGTCCCACTATATGGGCATCATCTTGGCGTAAGATGCATTCCTGGCCTAGCCGGCATTTCATACATGCAATACAAGGCTCCATGTTTAGTTCATATACATTAATCCATTCCACCTTATGCCTATTAGAAATACCATCAACAACACTTTTAAGGAGATTAGCAACTGTTCCATCTTTACGTGGACTGCCGTTTAAAACTAAAATATACATTATTACTCCTCCGGTCAGCATAGTTGAGATAATTAACATATCGAGTTAATTATACTTTAGCATTTATTTAATAGTTTTTTTGTACCGTACAAAGGTTAAGTAACAATAAGCCGCCAATTTTGTTATGGTTGATGGCTTACTGTCCTTGAGGTTGTTCTGCGTCAAAAGTTATAGCGTTTCCTCTACCGGGGAGTATAGCAAACTGGATATGCTCACTGATTTAACTGTTTCTTTCCCCGAGTTTTACTGGAAGCAACAAACTTCATAATCCCATCTTCAACACTGCACCCGGCTTTCCTTGTATTGCAAAGGTAAGACAGAAATGCTGAAATTGATGACAGAACCAGGTAATACTGGGAACGGTTCATGGGCAAAGAAAACTTTTCTACGGTAGCCTGAATAACTTGTTCTCTGCTTTTTGGCACTGCCAGCGTTTTAAGAATGAAATCCATTATCTGATTCAGCAATAAACGGTTTTGATGAATTACCGTTGGCAAATCCTTAATCAATGCCCCGTGAGATAATAATACTGTAGGGAAATGTACGGTTTCCAGATAGTCCAGCGTATGCAGCTGATTCTCTATATCAGCCATATATAAAAAATTATAGCTATTTAATATCTTAGGGGAAATCAGGCTGTCGCCAATAAAGGCCACCCCATCAGGAGTCACAATTCCTATTTGTTCTACGCTGTGCCCACTCAATCCCAGTATTGTAAACGAGGTATTATTGATCATAACCGGGCCCGGTGTTACCACATCTGTCACTACCGATGGCTCGACCATTAAATATTTGTTTTTCAAAGCCTGCAGCGGACTGGCCGAATATACGCCGTATAACGTCAAAATAGGATTCTCTATAATTACTCCTTCCTGCCGGGAGGTATATATTTTACAGCCAGTACTATCCTGGATAAGTTTGTTGCCGGTGCAATGGTCAGCATGAGCATGCGTATTTATTATCCCGCGGACAGTTAGATTATTCTGTTGTAATGCCTCAAGAATACGGGAAGCCTGACCCTTCCTATCCCCACTATCCACCAACAAACATGAATGATCCTCAAATATGTATACCCCTACTATACTGGAACCGGCAAAATAAAAGGTATTACCAGTAATATGTTCTAATTTCACAGTCAAACTTCTCCTTTTTTCAGTTAGGGGTTAGGTGTAAGGGGTAAGGTGTAAATTTTTGGCGTACATGCTATCCACGCCTTACACCTCACTCCTTTCCCCTTACGGTTTTAATATAAAGGGGTTCACTTATTGGGTAAATAGTACCATAAGTGAACCCCTTTTTACATTATTACCACATTAGGACGTTTTTACTATTATGACTATATTCTAATAATAACCGGATTGAGGCTGTTTTCATCCGCTTCAATAATTGCATAGCTAGCCCGGTCAGGTAAACGGGGCTGGCTGGGACTGCCCGGATTTAATAGCCACAAGCCGTCAATTTTTTCAGCACAGGCAACATGTGTATGTCCAAACACCACCATATCTGCTCCGGCTTCTTTACCCCGATAGAATATGCGGTTTAAACCTCTCTTCACTCCATACTGGTGTCCGTGAACAACCAAAAACTTTCTTCCCGCCTTTTCCACTATTTCTTCCGATAAGCCCTTCTTGCGAGGATCACAGTTACCTGCCACGCCGGTAAAATTTATATTCAAAGAGCGGGAGATTTTTTGGCCATCCGGATAATAATCACCGGTAAAAAACAAATAATCAGGTTTGATTAAGTTAAGCTCTTTTTTTATCTTTTCGATTTTACCGTGGGTATCTCCCACCACCGCTATTTTCAAAAAAATACCTCCACTTATTAGTCAGCATCGGTAAAAAAATCTGCAATAACAGGTATGGCTTTTTGCAAAGCTTTACCCCGGTGGCTTATCCGGTTTTTCTCCTCTGCTGACAGCATGGCAAAACTTTTTTCCCCATTCCGGGGTATAAATAACGGGTCATAACCGAATCCCGCATGTCCGGACGGCTCCATAGCTATCCTACCCTCACAACTGCCTTCCACGGTGGCAGTTTTCCCGCCGGGAGCACAGACAGCAATTACACACTTGAAGCGTGCTGTTCGCTGCGCTTCTTGCACATCTTTTAACAACATCAGTAGTTTTTGATTATTTTTTTCATCATTAGCGCGTTCTCCGGCAAAACGAGCTGAGTAGACTCCAGGTTTCCCATCCAGCGCATCCACTACTAATCCGGAATCATCCGCCAGAGTAACTAAACCACTTAATGATGCATTAACACTAGCCTTTTTTATGGCATTCTCCTCAAAAGTAACCCCATCTTCTTCAACTTCCGGTAATGGTTCAATATCATCCAAAGTTACAATTTCGATCTTTAAATCGCTCAATAGCTCTTGCAATTCCTGTTTTTTGTTATTATTCCTGGTCGCCAGCAACAACTTATTTAGCATTGATTAATTCCTTTTCTATTATATCTTTTTGCATAGCAATAAGTTCCTGGATACCCTTCTCGGCCAATGCCACCAATTCATCAAATTCCTGGCGGCTGAAAGGATTCCCTTCCGCTGTACCCTGGATTTCTACGAACTGACCCTCTCCGGTCATAACGATATTCATGTCTACATCAGCCTGGGAGTCTTCCACATATTCCAGATCCAACACTTTTTCGGAGTCCACAATCCCTACGCTGATAGCGGCAACATAATCATTAATTGGAATAGTCTCTATAATCCCCTGTTGCTTAAGCTTAATAAAAGCCAGGTAGAGCGCTACAAAACTGCCGGTAATAGAAGCAGTTCGGGTTCCTCCATCAGCCTGGATTACGTCACAATCAATCCAGATGGTCCTCTCCCCCAGAGCCTTCATATCCACCACAGCGCGCAGCGAACGACCTATCAACCTTTGAATCTCTGAAGTCCGCCCGCTAACCTTGCCCTTGTTTACCTCGCGATGACTCCTGGGTTCAGTTGATGAAGGCAGTAATGAATACTCGGCAGTTATCCATCCACTACCGCTTCCCTTCAGAAAAGGAGGAACTTTGTCCTCAATCATGGCGGAACACAGCACGCGAGTATCTCCTGTCTCCATTAAAACTGAACCGGCCGGGTTTTTAACAAATCCCGGAATTATTTGTATCTTTCTCATTTCATTATTTAATCTATTATTTGGCCGTACCATAAAGTTACCTCCACCCAATTTAATCTATTTATCTTCTCTATCGTAAATATTATTCCCATAAGCATCGATAGCCACAACACAGGGAAAATCTATTACCTGCATTTTCATAAGTGCCTCGGGTCCCAATTCCGGATAAGCTATGGTTTCTACTGCAGTTATCTTTTTAGCCAGGTAAGCTCCTGCTCCTCCTACAGCTGCCAGGTACACTGCACCATACTCTTTCATGGCATCAATAACACCCTGGTTCCGGTTGCCCTTGCCAATCATAACCCGCAGACCTTTTTCTATTAACAGCGGCGCATACGCATCCATACGACCGCTGGTTGTAGGTCCTGCTGAACCTATTATCTTCCCCGGAGGAGCCGGACAGGGCCCTACATAATAAATAATTTGTCCACTCATATCAAAAGGTAATTCTTCCCCTTTGCTCATACTTTCAACAATATTTTTATGAGCCGCATCACGGGCCGCGTAAATAGTCCCGTTGATTAAAACCTCGTCCCCCATATGTAACTGAAATATATCATCTTTGCTCAAAGGTGCTGATATAATCTTGGTCAACATCTTTCATCCCCTTGCACCAGTTATAGTAACCTGTATTACAATTATTATAAATAATCTGTGTTAATCATAAATAAATCTGTGTGCGGCACAGCCGCCTGTGTTGAATTAACCCTCTCCGGTTAGATTCGTCTATAGTTCCACCGTAACCCGCCGGGTCGAATGACAACCCAGGTTTACTGCCACCGGTAAACAAGCAATATGCGTAGGATAGGTTTCAATATGCACCGCCAGTGCAGTAGTATCTCCACCCATTCCCTGCGGTCCTACTCCCAGCCCATTAACTATAGAAAGCATTTCCTCTTCGAGTGCTGCCAAGGTGGGAATTGGATTTGTGGTGCCAATTTCTCTCATAAGAGCTTTTTTAGCCAGTAAAGCTGCCTTTTCCATATTTCCGCCTACCCCTACTCCTACTATAATAGGGGGACATGGGTTAGCTCCAGCTTCCCTTACCACCTTGACAATAAAGTCCTTAACTCCTTCTAGCCCCTGGGACGGTTTCAACATGGTTAATTGCCCCATATTTTCACTGCCGCCGCCTTTGGGCAGAATATTAAGTTTAAGAACATTACCCGGCACCAGATGCATATGAATTACCGCTGGGGTATTATCTCCGGTATTTATCCTTTCCAAGGGATCTTTAACTACTGATTTGCGAAAATAGCCACGTCTATAGCCATCTCTAATCCCCTGGTTAATTGCTGTCTCCAGGTCACCCCCTATCAACATAACCTCCTGTCCCAGTTCCATATCAACCACCACCAGGCCCGTATCCTGGCATAAAGCCATACATTCATTGCGTGCCAGATCAGCATTTTCCAGAGTAATCTGCAAAAGACGGCGGGCATTAGGTGACTGTTCCTTATCCAGGAATCTTCTTAAAGCCGCTGTTATATCTTCCGGCAACTGGGTATTAGCCTGTAACACTGCCTGTTCTACCGCTTCTTTCACCTTATCAACATGAATTTGGCGCATCAAACCATCCCTTTACTTATATGGTTAATCTTAATCCTTCATAAGCCATTATTAATTTAGTATCACAATGGCTTATTAACTCTTTTTTAACGTCATCCCGGTTATACCCGTCCCAAAAGTGAGTGGCCACCAGTAAATCAGGCTCACTTTGCCTGGCCCATTCTGCTACATCTCTAGTAGTCATATGACCCCGTTCAAGAGCATAATCCTGTTCTGCATCAGACATAGTTGATTCAGCCAGGATAACATTGACCCTTTTGGAAGCCATTACTAGTCTCTCATCAAAAGACGTATCCCCAGTATAGAACAGGCTCCGTGACCCCGCAGTCAGTCTTACTGCCAGCCCAGGTACCGGATGAGATGTGCTATAAAAGCTTAAGTCAAATTCTCCCACTCTTATTTCCATATCCGTATGTACCTTTACTACTTCCAACTCAGGATGCTGCCGCCACTGCTCGATCATACCGGCAGGTTCTCCGGGCATATATACCTTCAACGGTTGTTTTCGCTTACCCAGGTATATAGAAGCCCTGATGGCATGGCGCAGGGCATAAAGGTCTACATAATGGTCAGGATGAAAATGGCTGATATAAACAGCATCTAGATTAATGAAATCCTCATATTGACCGAGTTTTGAAAAAACTCCATGCCCGCAATCCAGCAGAATCCGAGTGTCTCCATTTTTCACTACATAGCCTGAGCAGGCCTGTCCAGCGGCTGGATATGCCGCCCAGCATCCCAATACTGTTAATTCCATTTCATTTCTCCTTCGTAAAACAGCAGCCAATTATTTTATTCAAAACTAACTTTATCAACCTTTTGCAAAGTATCTCCAATTAATAATCTTCCAACTTTATAAAAAGATTCATCATTGCCGCTTACAAAAAACTCCCGGGAAGGATTTGCACTATACTGTACCAGATTCATTTTCTCTAAGGTCTCTTTCAGTTCCTCTATTGTTTCATAAGCCGGATCAACCAGTTTAACCCCTTCACCTACAAAGTCCTGAATTACCGATGCCAGGAATGGGTAATGGGTACAGCCTAAAACCAAGGTATCAATTCCCTTTTCAATTAGCGGGGCTAGATATTCGGCTACTGCCGTTCTGGTTTCTTCACCCTCAAGCTTTCCAGCCTCAATCAGAGGTACAAACCTGGAACAGGCATTTTCAAAGACATTAACTCCCGAGTTAAAGCTCTCTATATTATTAATATAGGCATGACTATTTATGGTTGCAGCAGTAGCAATTACTCCAATATTGCCGTTACAGGTAGTACGCACTGCAGCTCGGGCACCAGCCTTAACCACACCCAGTATTGGTACTTCACACTCTTTCTCCAGAACCGGTAAGGTAACCGATGAATGAGTTCCACAGGCAACCACTATTGCTCTTACTTCCTTTTTAAGCAAAAATGAAATTATATTATCCGCATAGGTAAATAACTGCTCCCTGGTCTTATTACCATACGGAACATTAGCGGTATCACCAAAATAAATAAAGCTCTCTCCCGGCATCTTTTCAATTAACGCCTTAACTACTGTTAAGCCTCCTACACCGGAATCAAAAATGCCTATTGAGCCGGTATTTTTCAAAACAAACACCTCATTTTATTAAAACAATCCAATACATAATGTATCACTTTTGGGAGTGATATTCCATCTTAAGTTCATTCTTAACCTGCCTAATAGTTTTAATTCCTCTGTATAGATAAAAAAATAGGCGTAATCTGCTTACTTTTACAATTAAGCTTTTTACCCCTAAAAAAATATGTGAAAAGTCCGGGGGCGGTGAGGTATATCGATTTTGCTCCAGTCCCGGCAGTGGAAACAATCGCGGCTTGGCCCCCAGGGGTATTTTTCACCACTTGCGACAACGTCACTTCACTGGATATACCTCACCGCCCTAGTGGATATTTTTACTCCTTACCCCTCACACCTTACCCCTTACGATTATATGCTGTAATTAGGTTCAACTGGTTGTGACAGATCTACAAACTGACCTATACTATCGACTCTTTCCCCATTAATCATGAAATCTACCCCGCTAATAGTAGGAAATTGCCCTAATGTATTGGCAATAGCATGCACCATAAACTCTTCTTGATGTTGAT
>JBDKUD010000129.1:0-2671 GCA_039679805.1 Syntrophomonas sp.
AGTATGTGGATAATCACCTCCTCTTGTTGATCTTCCACAGTAGTAAATAAATTGGATTCCTCCACCGGGTATGATGTATTGGCAGGAATCAGAGGAATAAATTCTCCCTTATCGTCCTCAATCCCCATGGTATGGCTGGTTACATCATAGAGTTCTACATGATCAACCTCACCTGATAACATTCCGGCCTCCAGGGCCGATCCCAAAGCCACCACTTCATCAGGGTTTATTTCGGTTTTTACCTCAATGCCACTAAACATCTCTTCCACTACATCTTTGAATCCGGGCATACGGGAAGCACCGCCGGCCAGGACCACTACATCCACCCATTTTTCATCAACCTGGGCTTTTACCAGGGTTTGCTTTATCAAATCCCTGATCTGCATAAACAGGTCGGTACAAAGATGGGTAAATTCATCCCGGCGAATCACCTGATTTAAATGAACTGGTCCAGTGTCACCCATAGTTATATACGGAATCAACACCGAACAATCATTAACACTAGAGAGGTCGACTTTGGCCTTTTCGGCATTTATTTGAATTTGCTGTAATGCTACCAGGTCAGATACCAGTTCTATCCCCGTAGTCTCTGCAAAGGTTTTTATTATATGTGCAGCCAACCGGTTATCAAAATCGACTCCCCCCAGGGTAGTCGATCCTCCGCTGCAAAGTACCCGGCAAACATTTTCTTCATATTCCATTAAGGTAATATCAAAGGTCCCTCCTCCGATATCTAGTACCAGAATATGCTCCTTCCGGTCAAGTTCAGATCCATAGGCTAAGGCCGCTGCAGTTGGCTCGTTTAAAAGCTTCAATATTTTTAGACCGGACAACTCACCTGCTATCAGAGTCGCCTGCCGCTGGTTATCATTAAAATAGGCGGGTACGGTTACTACCGCAGCTTCAACTTCCCGGCCCAGATATTGTTGAGCATATTGCACCAGTTTACGCAGGATAAGAGCTGAAATCTCAGCCGGGTTATAACCGCGCTCTCCTATGATTACTTCATCATTAGATCCCATTTTCCGTTTAATGCAGTTTACTGTACGGTCGGCCTTTAAAATTAATTGAGAACGGGCCAGTTCACCTACCAAAGCTTCTTGTTCGTTCTTAAAATAAACAACTGAAGGAGTCAATCGACTGCCACGTTCATTGATAATAATCTCCGGCTTGCCTTCCCGGTTAATAAAGGCAACCAGTGAATTAGTAGTGCCTAGATCAATGCCAACAACCATACTGCTCTTCCTCCTAAGATTCAACGCGAATTCAAATTCAACACAGATTTAATTATGAATGACACAGTTTATTTATTATGTAGCCCCCATGCCCGGAGGACACAACCACCGATGAAAATGTCTATGAAATGAGAAGCGTCAGCTTCTCTACATTAATTCATAATTCAAAATTCACAATTCATAATTTTTTACTAACTTTGTGTCCTTCTGTGTTGAACTTTCTAACTGATTAAGCCATTTAACTAATTGTCTGGAGATTTTCCCGGGCCGTTTGGTTATCGGGGCATACCTTAATAGCCTTATGCAGAAAGGTACGTGCCAAATCAGCCCTGTCGGCATCATAAAGAATTATGGCCGCATTATTGAATGACTGGGATACCAGTGCACACAACTCGGGTAAATCACGTGAGATAGGGTTTTCAACAAGATCCATCACCTGGCGATACAGATGGTAAGCTTCAAATAAATTTCCCTGTTCATCTTCTTCAGTAGCCCGGTGAAAGACTGCTCTAGCCCTGGTCAAACTAATTTCATGCTGGGATTCATCTTTGCCATTATCTGCTGCGGTTAGGAGCAGGTCGAGGCCCATGCCCAAGCTCTTTTTTATTGCCACTTCAATCACCACTCCTGGCCAAAATTGCGTTTACCACCTGCAGGTAATCCCAGGCTCCCCGACAGGTAAAAGCATAATCAAAAATAGTCTTGCCGAAGCTGGGAGCTTCAGCTAGTTTTATATCATTTCTTACTGGAGGCAACAGTCGATCTTCCCCAAAATTGCCACGGATTTCTTCCACTACACTCCGGGCCAGGTTAGTTCTTAAATCACATCGAATCGGTAATATGCCCATTAATCGCAAATCAGGATTTAACTCCGCATTAACCTTATAAAGTATACCGGTCATTTGCGCCAGGCCGTCCATAGACAAGAAGGTGGGCTCAACAGGAATAATTAAAGAATCTCCTGCCACCAGGCCATTTACAGTAATCAACCCTAACGAGGGAGGTAAATCAATCAGAATATAATCATAATCCAGGCTAACTTCCATGATTAAATCTTTTAATAATGAGTGACGATCAAGGGTATCAGCGGCTTCAATGTCCAGAGCCGAAAGATCAGGTTTGGAGGGAATAATATCAAATAGTTGCTGGCCTCTGATAATGGTATTATCGATTGCTTTCCCAGCCTTCCGGTCAGACATTATAATATGAAGCAACTCATATATGCTCATTTCCAGCCGGTAAGGCAATATCCCGCAACTAATGGTAGCTTGAGCCTGAGAATCAGCATCAACCACCAGAACCTTTTTCTCTTGTCGGGCCAGGCCATCGGCAATATTAATAGTACTGGTAGTCTTCCCGCTGCCCCCTTTGCGGTTAGCCACAACAATAGTTGATCCCATCAGCTGCCCTCCCATGGTCCCCGGCTATACAAGCAT
>JBDKUD010000023.1:0-4455 GCA_039679805.1 Syntrophomonas sp.
CTGCATAAACTATAAATTGACTTGCGTAGATCAGCGGCATTATTTAGTTCCATATTAAACTGGGTTACACTATCAAGTAACAATCTCCTGGCACCTATTTCCTTCACTATGCTATCCAGGAACCCCATAGTGTTATCTAATATTACCTCCGGAGAAGTACATATTATCCTAAGCAAATTCTGTTCCTCAAGTTTACGCAGATCCCATCCATAATTAGATGCATCTCGGTAAATTTGCTCTGGCAACTCCTCAAAGGTAATTACAATTCCCGGTTCTTTCATTTCAACAATGCCTTTATATATAAATTCAATTCCAAAAGTTGTTTTGCCAGCCCCGGGAACCCCTTCGACCAAAATAGCGCTATTTTTAATAAACCCACCCAATAACAGATCATCAAGGCCAATAATTCCTGTATTTAATAACATAATTTTATTCTCCTTCGACATTGATTCAATTTCATATAGAAAAAGAACATAAATCGTGAAAGTGAAACCAAATAATAATCATTCAACCTTTTATTAGCAATTTCCTTTAAAAAATCCGCCGTTTAATCATACAAATTCTCCCCATTTTCTACAGTATTTTGTTTGTTCTAAATTTAGCCTCTGAAAAAGATAAAGCCATGGGCTAATTCCCATGGCATGGTTGTTGATTTTATGTGTTTTCGTCCTTTGATATAGCGGTTTTTGGCGATATTATGGCTAAATCCCAATGTTATTCGTGTTATTTATTTATGCAGCAAAATTCTTCTTACTATATAAAATATATGTCGAAACTATAGCAAGAATATTTATTAAAATCATTATGGTTAAGTACAACGGTTCAACGAATGGTGGTTGATCTGCCCACTCCGTTAGGACCGAAAAATCCAAATATGTCACCTTCTTTAACCTCCAGATTAACATCCCTAATTCCTATAGTTTTTCCGTAATATTTAGTTAGATTATTAGTTTCAATAACTTTCATTATCATCAACCCTCAGAAATTACTCACCTGAACCTAGTTTGCTACCTTTACCTGAATAATAAACATAGGTGAGCATAAGCTTTAACCACTCTCCGAATTCTTGATTAGTTCCCACAAAGCGTAGTATAGACATAGTTCTTACCTCCTAATACAAAATTGTTAATAATAAGTAAGATAGGGGGTGAATTACTATTTTATATAAACTGCTTCCCGTAATAAATGCGAAATTAGAGTAATAAAAGCGGGGTAAATGGTATGGTAATTCTTGACAATCCAGAAAAAGAAAAAGCCAGAATAAAAAAGGGCCAAACCTATATTTAAATAGGCTGGCCCTTAACCTGGGGGGGTGGTTTGATAAGTTCTATTTGCTCATTGGTTTGAGGCTATCCATGAATATCTTTCTTACTATTTCTTCAGTTGCTTTAACCGGTGCTACACTTAACAGGAGACTCAGGGACGGTGTTTCGAAAGTTAGTCTGGTGGCGTTCTCCAGGTCATTTTCGGTATATCCATAATCAGCTAATTTCTCAGTTACACCTACATTAAACAGCCATTGTTCTACCCCGGCAGCACATTTCTCTGCTTCTCCGGCTACACCCTTTAAACCAGGTACGTAAGATTCAAAGATTGATGCTAATATTTCAGGGCAGGCAGGATAAATCACCTTGATAACAGCTGGTAAAAGCATTCCCAAACCTAATCCATGGGGCAGGTTCGATTTAATTCCGCTCAGTGGATGTTCCATAGCATGAGTATAATGCAGCAAGCCATTATCAAAACAAATTCCGCCTATCATGGATGCATATAGTAAGTAATAACGAGCTGTCAAATCATCAGGATGGGCTACTGCCTGAGGCAAGTATTTGGCTACCAGTCTGGCGGTTTCCACTGCTGTCATAACTACGTATGGATTGGTAGCCAGTGATGTAGCTGCTTCGACAACATGGTTAAGAGCATCAACAGCTGTATATATAGTCTGGCCGACAGGTAATCCAACCATAATAGCAGGATCATCAATGGCAAATACAGGATATAGGCAATCAACTGCCAGAGCAGGTTTATACTCAAGCTCGGGAATGCTGGCTACTGCAAATCTGTCCACTTCAGTTCCTGTTCCATGAGTGGTGTTAATGGCAATAATCGGTACTGCTTTTACGGCATCGAATTTATAAAGATAAAGATCACGGGCATTGTATTTTGCATAATCGGGATGTAGTAATACAGCTGCACTCTTGCCAGTATCAATAGCACTTCCGCCGCCTATACCAATAACTGCACCGGCTCCTACCTTTTTACCCATGGCCGCCGCTTCATCAATACCGTCAACAGTTGGATTAGGTACTACACCGGTATACAGAGCATATTTTAAACCGGCTTTCTTCAAGGCTGGCTCCAAGACTTCCCAAACGCCGGTAACCTTATAAACTATCTCATCAGTTGTAACCAGTACTGAAGTAATACCTGTTTTTTTTAGGTAATCGCAGATATCATTTACTTTCTGTAATGCACCTACTCCAAAATAATCGAGTGTTTTGCTGCGGATTTCCACTACTTGGTTAATGTTCATTTTTGTTTCCCACATGTTCAATCCCAACCTTTCTAATTGTTAATACTGTCATCTTCAACTTTTTCTCGGTCAAAATGAACCTGATTCTGTAAGTACGGGTCACCTCCACTTATCTTAACCAATTACTTAACACTCTAGGTTTTACAATAAATTAAGCAATTAAGATGCCAACTCCATTGAATAACTGATTTTTATATGGAATCCTGGATAAATAGGTAATTATTCTTTCGACACCGAAACTCACCTTGATGCTATAATTTTCTATAATTTGCTATTAATACGTCATAAATTTTTGCATATGCCCCATTTTGCGTTACAGTTGTTAATTAAGCCGTCACTATATTCCACGGCAACTCCCTTTACGGAAAAGAAAAAACCGAAGAGCGATATATTGTCAACTCTCCGGAAAGTCTTCTAATTTATTAATTTTTAAGGTACGTATAAGCTTCGAATAGCTTTATTTAAAATTATATCCACGGGAGATATCGTAAAATTGCACTTTACGATAAATAGTATTACGGGAAACTCCCATTTCTCTGGCAACCTTACTAATATTACCTTTATGCTTAGCCAACAATTCAACAAGAGTATTTCTCTCCATAAGTAATGCGGTCATACCTCCATTCCCTTGGTCCAATTCTGTTACCGAGGAAGGTGATGATTCAGAAGATTCTTGTTGCATGCCCGTACCAGATATTTCAGAAGGCAGGTGTTTCAAATATAGCGCAGATCCGCTGTTAGTGCTAACCATCTTTTCTACCACATTCTCCAGTTCACGCACATTCCCCGGCCAACTATAATTCTGAAGGCATTCTATAACTCCAGGCTGTACATAATCTATTCTGGTGTTCAATTTTCTAGTTATCTTCTTTAATAGATACTCAAATAGTAAACTAATATCTCCCTCACGCTCGCGCAGAGGAGGAACTTCAATCAAAATTACATTTAATCGGTAATAAAGATCCTCACGGAAATTACCTTTATTAACTTCCTCTTTCAAATTTTTGTTGGTGGCACAGATTACCCGAACATCCACCGGAATAACCTGTTCGCCTCCGATACGGACTATTTTTCGTTCTTGCAAGACTCGTAAGAGAGCCACCTGCTGCTCAAGAGGCATGTCCCCGATCTCATCAAGGAATAAGGTTCCCCCAGCTGCCATTTCAAATTTACCCGGTCTGCCCCCGCGCCTGGCGCCGGTAAAAGCCCCCTCAGAATACCCAAACAGTTCACTGGCAATTAATTCTCTGGGTATAGCTCCACAATTCAAAGCAACAAATGGTCCTTTTTGGCGAAAACCATAACTATGAATGGCCTGGGCAAAAAGTTCCTTACCGGTACCACTCTCACCTACAATTAACACATTGCTTACATTAGAGGCGGCTTGTTCTGCCACTTGTATTGCTTCCCGCAACTTTTGGCTGTTACCGATAATATCATCAAAATGAAAGGAAGCTTGAGCACCACTAAAACGAATTATAAGTTTTTTTACCTTATTTATAGAATTGAAAAATATAACCGCCCCGGTAACCTCCCCTTTTTCGTCTTTGATCGGTTTCCCGGTCACCAGGCAATGGAAATTTCTCATTCCCGTATCCATCCTAAACTCAACATCTGTATAAGATTGACCTTTTTCCAGAACATCGTAGGTTTTTTGGGCGTTGCCAAACAAATAGTCTATCGACCTGCCTTTTAAGTTAAAGCCCAGTATCTGCTCCGCAACCGGGTTAACCTGGTTAATGATCCCTTGTCGGTTTAATATAACCGCCCCATCAGACATAGTCTGAAAAATATTCTGCAAACTGCTGTTAAGTACTGTTAATTCCTGGTTTTTCTTTCTTACCCTGATTTGGTCCTTGATTGCTTCTACCGCGGCTACAACCATACCCAAAGTATGCAGGTGAACTGCACTGGAAGGCCCC
>JBDKUD010000167.1:0-4109 GCA_039679805.1 Syntrophomonas sp.
AAAGGCCTGCTCTCTCCGACAAATAACGAATTCATTACCCATAATTTACTTAGCTGGTCCAACCCTAAAACCATGATTATACTGAGCCAGAATTTCAAAACATCAAACCTCCACATTAACCGATAAACAGCGTTCTTATGACAGGTGGAGTTTGCGCTCCATCTGACATTGGAATCGTTATCCGCTAGCTTAGCACCGCTAAGACCGCTAAGTTAGCGGATAAACCTGGCTAATATTCTAACATAATATACACTTAATTACACCCGACTAAGATAAGTGAACAGCAGCAAGCAATTAATAACTTCTGATGTTATTGACATATTCTAACTATTATGCAGGAATATTGATTTATTATGTAGTATTACTAGTTAAGGATATAGATGGTTGCTGAATGAAGTCGGAGGGAGGTATACTATGCCCTATCGCCTTACAGACCTGCTGGATATATCACAACTTGAACAATTGTTGAAAAGCTTCTATGCAATTGCCAAAGTGGGTATGGCCATACTGGATGTTGATGGAACTGTCCTGGTAAATATCGGTTGGCAACCAATTTGCGTTAATTTCCACCGGGTGTGTCCTGCATCCGCCCAAAACTGCAAAACAAGTGACCTCTATATTAATAGCCACCTGCACGAAAAACCTTATATTACCTATAAATGCCTTAATGGTCTTATAGATTGTGCTGCTCCTATAATAGCAGATAATCAACATCTCGGGACCGTATTTACCGGACAATTCTTAAATGAACCACCGGATGAAGATTTTTTTCGTCAGCAAGCCTGTCAATTAGGTTTTGATGAAACGGCATACCTAAAAGCCCTGCAAGATGTTCCTCTCATTCCTACAGGTCAGGTCGAAACGATTATGGCCTTTTATGCGCAACTAGCTCAATTACTAGCTTCTATGGGTTTGGACCGAATGCGCCAACTGGATGCCTGGAAAACTATTAAAGAACGAGAAGAACGTTTAACAGTAGTATTGGAAGAAAGTCATGACGGCTTCTGGGATTGGGATTTGGATGATGGTACAGCCTATTATAGTTCACGCTGGACCGAAATCCTGGGATACTCCCAGGATGAGATTGAACCATATATTAGTTCCTGGGAAAACCTAATCCATCCAGAAGACCGAGCTTCAGTTATGAAGAACCTTCAGAGCCATTACACTGGTACAACCGATCGTTATGAGGCAGAATACCGAATGCTGGCAAAATCCGGTGAATGGAGATGGATTCAGGGCCGGGGTAAAGCATTGATACGAAATGAAAAGGGGCAGGCTAAACGCGTTGCAGGTACTCATATTGATGTAACCGAATGCAAACATGCTCATGAAAAGCTCAGACACATGAGTCTTCATAACTTCCTTACGGGACTTTATAACCGGGTGTACTTTGAACAGGAGATGAAGCGCCTGGAAGTTGAAGGTATAATCCCGGTTGGAATTATAATCTGTGATATTGACGGTCTGAAATTAATAAATGATACCATGGGACATAATGCTGGAGATAATATGTTACGCAATGCAGCCAGGATTATCAAAAAATGTTTCCCGGAAGATATCGTCGTTGCAAGAATCGGTGGTGATGAATTTGCAATATTAATACCCAATTGCGATCAGAAATATATGGAAGAAGCCTGCACCAGAATAAAAAATGCCGTAGCCTGGGGTAATGCAAAGAATCCAGGTACCCCCTTGAGTCTGTCAATTGGTTTTGCATGGCGGGATAGTTTACCCCTTAATATGAACAGCATATTTAGTGAAGCTGACAACCATATGTATCGAGAAAAACTTCATAGCCGCCAGAGTTTGCACAGCACTATCGTAAATACTCTAATGAAGGCCCTGGAAGAAAGAGATTTCATCACCGGCGGCCATGTAAACCGATTGCAACACCTAGTGGTTAGTCTCGCTTACACCCTGGGGCTTCCAGTTTGCAGAATCAATGAACTTCGTCTTCTGGCTCAATTCCATGATATTGGTAAAGTCGGTATTTCGGATCGAATACTCTTTAAAAATGGCCCTTTAACCGATGAAGAATTCATAGAAATGCAGCGTCATTCAGAAATAGGCTGCCGAATTGCCCAGACCGCACCCGAGTTGGTACCTATTGCTGACTGGATATTAAAACATCATGAATGGTGGAATGGCAATGGATACCCGCTAGGTCTCAAAGGCGAAGAAATTCCACTGGAGTGTCGAATTCTGGCAATCGCTGATGCATTCGATGCCATGATTAGTGATCGTCCTTATCGGTATGCCTTATCGTGCCAGGAAGCTATTAATGAGCTAAATAGATGCTCCGGAACTCAATTTGACCCAAATCTGGTGGAGATGTTCAGTCAGGTTCTGAAAGCAAAATTCCAGTTGGAACTGAGCCCTTATCATATAGCAAGTATTTAATTCAAAGCTTCCCGACGCATAAACATATTCCCTTGCAGACTGACTATTTGGTAGTTATATAATCTATTAATTACTAATATTATATTGCTGCATTCTTCTATACACAGTGCTGCGCGAAATACTCATCTCCTTGGCAACCTGGCTTATATTACCTCCATATTGATCAAGCAGATTAATAATTCTCTGCCGCTCTTTCTCCTCCAGGTATTGCTTCCTTATTTTTCTTTCGTTTAGCCTTTCCAGGTCTGTTGGTGAGATCCATTGAGAAATTTCAACCGTTTTGTTGCCGCCATAATTCTTAATTGATTTTGGTAAATGCTCTAGTTTAACTACATCACCATCATTAATATTAACTATTCTTTCTACGACATTCTGCAGCTCTCTAACATTTCCAGGCCAATCATACTCTTTAAGTAAACGCATTACCTCAGGGTCAACTAACTTAATTCCTTTATTCAATTCCTGGCCTATAGTATTTGGCATATGGTTAAAAAGATCTGGAATATCCTCCCTACGTTCCCGCAATGCTGGTAATTTTATAGATACAACATTTAAACGGTAGTACAGGTCCTGGCGGAAATGGCCTTTTTCCACTTCCTCAGCTAGGTTTTTATTAGTCGCACAGATTATCCTGACATCAACCGGAATTACCTTGTCATCACCAATACGCGTAAGGCTGCGTTCCTGCAAAACTCTAAGCAAAGCCACCTGCTGATCCAGGGGCATATCTCCTATTTCATCCAGAAAAAGAGTCCCCCCCCCAGCTAACTCGAATTTTCCCGGTCTCCCACCCCGTTTAGCTCCGGTGAAAGCTCCTTCAGCATATCCAAATAATTCACTTCCTATTAATTCTCTGGGAATAGCCCCACAGTTTACCGCGACAAAAGGCCCCTTACTCCGTGAGCTCTGATTATGAATAGCCTGAGCAAAGACCTCTTTCCCGGTACCACTCTCACCTTCCAGCAAAATATTGGACTTACCACTCGCTGCCATGGAGGCTATATGGATTGTATTTAGTAATTCTGAGCTATGACCAATAATATTTTCAAACTTAAAAGTGGCGTGAGCTCCGCTAAAACGGTTTATCAACTTTTGAATCTTATCCATAGGGCGAAGCATGATGACCCCACCGGAAGCTATTCCCTGATCATCCATAATCGGTGCACCTGAGGATAAGCAGTGAATACGTCCAACACTACCGTCAACCAGGACTTCAATATCATTATAAGACTCTTGCCGTTCTAAAATTTTTTGAGCACAAGGAGCTTTTAAACCAACTAAATTCATTATAGATTGGTTAACCAGTTCAGAACTTGATTTACCAAAAATCTCTTCGGCTATTTTATTCGTTTTAGTTACAGTTCCTTCATTATTAATAATAAGGACCCCATCTGACATGGTCTTAAAGATATTATTTAAACGGCTGTTTGCCAGCACTAATTCACGGTTCCATTCCTGCAATTTCAACTTTTGGTAAGCCATTTTAGAAAAAGTATCGGCCACTGATAAAAGAACATTGGCAGCTGCTTGAACGTTATCCACTGGCATTATGGGTATCTTATTGATTTCTGCTATATACTCATCAGGATCAATGCCCAGTTCAATAGCGATTTGGCGAAGCTTTTGCTCATCAGGCGGCTCGGTAAGAATCTGTCCTCCAAATATTGTCCCTATTTGCTTCCCTTCCAGCATAATCGGAGCAGCAA
>JBDKUD010000146.1:0-2877 GCA_039679805.1 Syntrophomonas sp.
ATAATTATGCCGCCGTTGTAAGATGGAGCCACAAAAGATGCTATACCGGTAAATGCTACTACTACTACCATGGGAGTCGAGACCAGGCCGGCTTTGACGGCAGCATCACCAATAATCAGAGCTCCTACGATACTAACGGCTGGACCTATGGAACGGGGCAGCCGCAGGCCTGCCTCGCGCAGCAATTCAAAGGTAAGCTCCAACAGCAATGCTTCCACAAAAGCAGGAAAAGGCACAGTTTCCCGGGTGCCGGCAATAGTTAAGAATAAAGCTGTAGGTATCATTTCATGGTGAAAAGTAATAATAGACACAAATAGCGAAGGCAGCAATAAAGCCAGCCAGAAGGCAAAAAAGCGCATAATGCGAAACAATGATGAGGGAATATATCTTTCATAATAATCTTCCGGAGATATCAGGAAGCGGGGAAAAGAGGTAGGTAATACTAAAACATCAGGAGAGCCGTCTACCATTATACATACCCGGCCTTCTAATAAATGAGCGCAAATACGGTCAGGCTTTTCCGTATATTCCATCTGGGAAAAAATTGTATAATGATGTTCTTCCAGGAATTCCTCCAGGTAGCCGCTGTCCAGCACCCCGTCTATATCTATTTTGGATAACCTATCTTTTACTTCGTCAATCAATGTATTTGGTGCTATACCTTCGATATAACCAACCACTACATCGGTTTTAGTAAGCCGCCCGATAACAAAACTCTCCATTTTGAAATTTGTTGTTTTAATACGGCGTCTTAAAAGTGCGGTATTAAAGCGAAGAGTTTCGGTAAAACCTTCTTTAGGTCCCCGGATAACCACTTCACTATCAGGAGTTTGAATAGAGCGTGTCTGCCAGGAACGAGTTCCTATAACCAGACCCTGGTCATAGCCGTCTATAAGTACAACCGTGTCTCCGGAACTAATATGGTGACATATTTCCTGGAGAGTTTTAGTATTTTTAAGTTCAGTTACAGCCAATACACTGTTTTTTAAATAGTTCAAAAGGTTATAGGGCTTATCCGGATAAATATCAGTATTTATCATATTTACTTCTAAAAGAACCGGTTTTAAAATATTTTCTTCTATTTCATTTCTATCTGTCAGACCATCAAAATACAATATCAAACCTTGATTGTCCCTATTGGGGCCAAAAGCAAATTCCTTGAAAACTGCGTCTGAACAGCCCTGAAGAAGCGTATGGAGGTATTCTTTGTTTTCATTTAAATCTATGGATATATCTTGAGAAACAATTTCAGAGGCGTTAGGTTTATTTCCCTCTTCTTGACTGTTAAGATATCGCATATCTATTCCTCCTGAAATTATAGCTGTAATCTCGTGCTTTCAGTTTTGGTGAATTTATTTGCCTGCTTTACCTATGTAATTATCTGTTTTCTATAGGTGTGGTAAGTCCGTTACTGGTGACAGGAGTTGGTTTAAAAGCCAGTACAAGAGCCATTATTATAGGAATTATTACAAAAAAGAATAAATGGAATAAGGGGAACACCATAGTATATAAAAAGCGTAACTCAATAGCGTTGGCGGCCAACATTACGGTCACAATACCCATGATAATTGTTCCCGGAGTTGCGATTATTCGTAAATCTTTTAAGTCCAGGGCCTTTTGAACGATGTAGCAGCTCATGTACCAGAGGAAAGTCAAAGTAGCATATATACCCAGTGTCCAAAAGGCAACAAAAATAGCATCCATATTTTGGATAAAATCACCAATAGATATACGTCTTACTAATATAAACGTGGGATAATTGAGTATACGAGTATGATAGCTGCCGAATTGGGATAATGTAATCAAACATGCCCCAGTGATAAAAAACGTATGTGCAAACATATTGACGAACATTGATTTTCCAACCTTTTCCCGGGAATTGCTATGGTAAGCGAGTGTAAGGATAACCATCATATATCCCAGTATGTAAAATGACTGGAAAGCCGCAACAGCAAAACCTTTTATACTAACCTGCCCTATAGGAAGAAGGTAAGTGAGGTCGGGCTTTATGGTCAGCCCTCCTAATAGTATAAAAACGGCAAAAGTAGCTACTATTATAACCTCCAATTCTAACATCCTGGTAACACCCTGAAGGCCTTTGGTTATGGTATAGTAAGCTACCAAAATCATGCCCCCTGCGAAAACACTTATAGGTACCCCGGGAAGTACATTGCTTTCAACGAAATTAATGAAGAGACGCAAAGTTATAGCAGCCGATACAAAAAATGCTGCCCCATAAAACAATCCCAAAGTTTTCCCGGCTATTTTGCCAAAACAGTCTTCCAGCATTTCCGGGAAAGGCCGGGGACTTTTTTTCAAAATAGATAAATATATATAAATAAGAACTGCACATGGAATCATGGCTGCCAGCGATGCCAGCCATGAATTATTTCCCGCCGAAAGTGCCAGCGTATTAGGATAAATAACATAGCCGGTAGTAGCTGTGATATTGAGCATAATGCAGAAGATTTGCCAATTATTTATTTGCAGCATAAAAATAAATCCATCCCTTATATCTGGCCCCTTGGCCTTATCTTAAGATTCACTAAAAATATTGTTTCGAATAAATACCAATATTATGCTTGGATAATAAAATTACTTATTTTTCACCAAAATTAAGCGCTATTTTTTTATACCAAGAAGCGGAGTTTTCCGGGCAATATTTAAAAATTTTTATATTGATGGTAAAAAGTGAATAAAAGGGGATTTTGAGTTATATACTATCACTGAGAAAGAAAACAACATTTTCAAAATTCTTGAAAAAAGGAGGGATAGTTGTTAAATGAAAGCAACAGGAATTGTTCGCCGCATTGACGACCTGGGCAGGGTCGTTATTCCCAAGGAGATACGCAGAACTTTACGCATTCGTGAGGGCGA
>JBDKUD010000184.1:0-16666 GCA_039679805.1 Syntrophomonas sp.
ATTAGTCAAATACGGGAACCCGTCATAATATTTAGGCGTCGCCCAATACTGGCTCCAACCCGTTTTAAGAATAATGAATTCGATATCATTTGTAAGCATCGGCTCAAATGTTGTTAGATCATTCACTTCGATTTGTTTTAAGTTACGATTGGAAAAATCCAAAATCATCGCATTACCTATGAAGTTTTCAATTGCAAAGGTATCCAATGTACGCCCGTCTTTCAATAAATGTGCGGGTGCATCAATATGTGTCCCTGTATGGGAATACATTGTAATTTTCGTTTCAGTAAAACCGTGCTTTTCCAGAGTATTAGCCTTCTCAAACATAGGTGGTTCAGTTCCAGGATAGACCGGCATGTCTGGACAAACTAGATGTGTAAAATCGGTTGCTTTCACTATTACCACTCCTATTGATGTTTTTGTAATAACAAGCATATCCTGTATAATTCATTTTCGTGACCTGCTCCAAATTAAAGTGTATCCCATATATAGTTTAATTTAAACTTCTAGCACTGGCTTTATTTCAGTTTATTCACTAACATTTAATTCTTACGATTAATTAATATTTGCTTAGATATTTCATATATAACATATCGTAGGACAAGAAGTTAGAATTGTGCCATATAATGGCAATATGAATGACCATAAACTAAATGTGCTCAGTAGTAGATATGGTGGACCTAAAAGTTTCAGGTTCTGGAAACCGTATAAAGAAGGTGGTACCAGTTGAACTAGTTTCAATATCAATTTTGGCATTGTGGCGTGTAGCTATTCCGTAGCAAACTGCCAATCCCAACCCGGTACCTTGCTCTTTAGTGGTAAAGAACGGGGTTCCGAGTTTATCCAGCACTTCAGGATCTATCCCCCGGCCTTGATCCATAATTGCCAAGACTACGCTGTCCTCTTCCATAAATGTTTTTATAGTAACGCTTCCGCCCGGAGACATTGATTCGAGGCCGTTACAAACCAGATTAAGAATTAACTGACGAATCTCTTTTTCATCAATCAACAAATCTGGTATATCTCCAATTTCTATTTTTACATATTTATCCTGAACCATAGCACTGGCTTGGACTAACGGGTAAATATTTTTAATTAACGCATTGAAGTTAGTTTGCTTTAACTCGATAAGCTTACTTCGGGCCAATGAAAGGAACTCGGTAATAATAGAATTAGCTCTATCCAGTTCTTCAATCATTAAATCAAATGAGTCTCTTTCCTTAAAGTAATCCTCATTTTCCCTCATTATCTGAAGAAAACCACGCACAGTGGTCATCGGGTTCCTTATTTCATGGCCTAGGCTAGCTGCTATTTCTCCTACCATATTAAGCCGGTCCAGCTTTATCATTTCTGTTTCCATTTCTTTGCGATCAGTTATATCAGTGATTATGCTGAGTATACATAACTCTCCATTAATACACAGACTTTCTGCAGTATATAACCCCAGCCGGTGCTCCCCTTTTTTCCCGATAAAATGGATTTCCATATCACGGGCTGATTCTTTAGCCATTATAATTCTTATAACCTCATCATACTCATTTGGATCAACCCAGAATCCCAAATCCAATAGAGTTCGACTCAGTAATTCTTTGCGGCTGGAATTAATATAGTTACAAAAGCTTTTATTTACGTCAATTAATCCTCCCTTAAGATTGGTTATGGTCATCATAAATGGACAGGCATTAAACGCTTTGAAAAACTTCTCTTCTGATTTAAGCAGCGCCTGTTCAGCCTGTTTACGATCCGTAATATCGATAGCGAAACTAAGGAGCAATTCTGAACCATCGACATCAATAAAAGGATAATCGTAAACCTCGTAGGTGTATCCGTCAGAGTAACAAAATTCTCCTATTTGAACCTCTATAGGTTGACCTGGCTTAAACGTTGTGCAATTTTCACATGGGGATACTCTTCCGTGGAATAACTTGTAACATGGATTTCCTTGCGGATCCCCAAAACGTTCCTGAAAAAAACGATTTGAAAAATGAAATGTGTAATCTCGGTCGATAAGATATACCTGTGCGGGTAGCCCGTCAAGAACCGAAAAGAGTCGGTTGCGCTCTGCTTCTAATTTTTCTTCTATGTGCTTTCGTTTACTTATTTCCTTTTGTAATTCTTGATTGGCCTTATTTAACTCTCTGGTACGAGCCTCAACCAAATTCTCGAGATGCCCATAGTATTTTCTCAGCTCATGCTCCATATTTTTATGATGGTTAAATTCGGTAATCATCTCTAAATACCCTTTATAACATCCATCACCGTTATTAAGATCTTCGAAACCTTTAATAACAAATTTGTTATGTTCTGCTATCTGTAAACGTTCAATTTCCAAACTTTCTAGCTCAGCATTTCTAATGCGTAGTTCAGTCAGTTCGCTTAATAGTTGTTCTTTTGTCTTATCTTCATCATTCACCTGAACTACCTCCTTGAGTATAAAGAGAAGTTATTATGGTTATCTACACCCATAATAACAATACCCAATTAGTATTGTGAAAGTTGTCGAAATAGGTAGATAACCGTTTAATATTCATAAAAATCTCTTTTAAAATAGCCCAAATGAATGTTTTTCTCTACCGACAAAAAAAGACCTTAGTAGGTCTTTGTATATGAATCTATACAGATATGTTGTCACTTAATTTATAGAATGTTTTCCAAATTCACTGCTTCTTTTTTAGGAATATGTTCGAGCATTAGCCTTATCTCTGAAAGCTGTCCCAGAGAAAGAGAATTGTTCTGACTGGTAACATATTCCTTAACTCTGGCCATAGAAAAGTCAATATTGTCCATTTCCTGATGGTCTAAAAAAACTGGCCACCATTTAGCTTTTTGATCCCAGTCCTTTTCAAGTTTTTCAGTTTGCTCTTTCGCAGATTGCCAATGTTTTGTTCTTATTTCTATGCTAACCTTGTCGATTTGTCGCACCAAATCATTGGTTGATTTTTGCAGTGAATAGTTAGTCCAAAATCCCGCCATGATAGTTAAAGCTAGAATTACTACAATACTTGCGAGTAATCTCATACGCTCATTAAGCTCCTTTTACTCTTTTTCATTACTGGACTTGACCTGATAATAAAGCTTTCCGTGAGTATCAAGTGTGGCAAAAAGGATTTGTTTTATATTATGTATCCCTGATTTAACCAACTCATTTTGCAACCAATCCGCATCAATATTCATTTTTGTCAAGTTTTCTTGGATGATTTGACCGTCTATTACCAGAGTTATCGGGAGGCCCTCATATTCAGGCGAAATATTTAAATCTTGTGGTACCACTGGCCTTTTTTGTGATTTGAGAATCACACTTAACTGCCCGCTGGTCTCTAAAATGGCAAACTCTACATCCGCAATGTCAGGTACGTTTTTTAAGCGTAGTTGTTCCAGTAAGTCATTAATGTTGTAGCGCAATCTTTTAAGCTCAGTTTCTATAATTTTAGAATTTTCTATTAGAACACTAGGTTTACCGCAAATTATTCCTCGTGCCCTTTCACTTTTTAAAGATAAATGAGATAGAGTAATTTCTGCTGCCACCAGAATAAAAATTGGAATAAGCCCATTTATAATTGGTATGCCGGTATTCTGCATAGGAATAGCTGCCAATTCAGAAATCATTATGATTACAACTAATTCATATGGTTGTAACTGGCCTATTTGCCTTTTCCCCATAATGCGAAGCAGAACTACGGTTGCTGTATACAAAATTAACGTACGGATAATTACCAGATTCACTCTTGGTTCTCCTTTTTCCATGTATTCTATTTTATTTACAATACTAATTTGTAGTAATTTATGATTTATGGTAAATACCAGCTATAAAGAAGCAACTTAAAAACCCCGGCGTATGCCGGGGCATCTAGCTTAATTTTGACTTAAAACAGATTGGGATTGTTTATAACAAGTTTCCAGTTGTTTATTCGGCTCATCATAAGGATTCATCCAACCTTTACTAATCATAAAACTAGTCATTGCCTCATGTTCCATAATCTTTTGACTAACGAAACCGCCTAAAACAGATCTTAATTCAGGAGTGGTAGCAACTAACGTTGCTGACAAATATACCTGAGCACCAGCAGCCGCCGAAGCCATGGAACTATAAGAAAAAGTTTGGTCCAGGGGCTGTTCTGCCACATCATTGAAAAATTGACCTATAAGATTAGCCATATTATTGTACCCCTCCTTGAATAACCTGGTTTTCCATTAAAAACTGTTGCATAGTACGAATACGAGACTCACTTGATGTAATACCTGCCTCAGTCATACTTTTTAATTTATCATCACTGATAGTGCGTTGAACTGCTTTAGCTATTGCTAGACCATTGGTTTCCATTCGCAGTAAGGAGCTTAATGCAAGGGTTTCTTCCTGACTAAGATTTCTCATATGTTTACCTCCTTCTTTTCTAAGGCTATTATTCACATTAAGTATTTCGTCTATTACCGGAAATGATTGCCACGTGAATCTATTACTAAGAAGTGAATATTTACAAAGTTAAATGATTTTTAAATGGAAGATATGTGAAAGATTTAGCGGTTCATGAGCTTAAATTTCCTTCTGGCATTCTATTATCGGTGTGGTTGATCAGAAAGGAGTAATTCAGGCTACAGAATGTATAAAAGCTTTATTTGTTTCATAAATTACGCATCCTTCCAGAATATATTGCGCGAATTCACTATATATCTATAGGTAAAGAAAAGGGCTAAAACTCCGAATAAGTTTTAACCCTTTTCAAATATAGGGAAACATATATTTAGGCTGATTACTAGAAGAATCTCGACCAGCCTTAAATTATTGAATGTTTATTCAGGATTACTTTCTGCAGGTTTGGTAAATAACCCCGGAATCCAAGTAGAGATATATCCAAGTAATAAACCAGCTATGAGTGGAATAATCACTTTCACGGGATCTCCCACAGCAAAGTAGATTGCGGCGGTAGCAAACGCAGCAGGAGCAGCTGCCAACCAGGAAATATTCATCATAAAAGTCAGTAAAAAGGCCAGGACGACCACCAATATTGATAAAACAAGGGTATTACCTTTAATAGCTGTATTTATAAACAGTGTTAGCCAAGTAAGAAAGAGTCCCACCAGCACTGGGGGAATTGCCTTAACTAAAGCATCCTTATTTGCTCCCAGGAAAAAATATATCGCCCAACCTATAAAACATGGCCAAGGGAGTATTCCATAAGTTATTGATACATAAGCCCAAATTCCTGCCAGGACTCCAATTGATAGAGATATCGGAAAAAGTTGCATAGTAATCCTCCTTAAATTTTACTAAATTTGGTGTGAATATGATCCTAACTAATCGGCAACTACTTGCTATAAACATTTCTCCTTTCATAATTCATTAATTTAAATACCGTAACTAGTAATGCAAAGTTCATGCCAACAATAAGATTTGCTGACAACAAGCAGATGACACCTGTATTTACTCTTAAAATTACGAACCTCATGTCCTTAGAGTGTGTACCTTATGTCACTTTTCTTGTCAGTTCCATTACATTGCCCTCAAATTTTTGGCAAAGACATTGTTACACCCATATAATTTTAATTTTTTACTGTTTAGTTCGTTTTATCCTTTTATTTATACGGAAATTATTTACATACATGAACAAAAGCCAATTTATACGCACTCATTTTTTACTTGTTTACTGTTAATGTAAAAAAATATCTAGTAGAATATGTACAGTTGCCAATAACAAGACCTTATAATCGCCCCGTAGGAGTTTAACTTTATAAAAAAGACTAACAAATCATTTGCATTTACCAAACTATGTTTATATACTATATCTATATGTCCAATCGGGTAACTTGGTATTAAGGAGTGTTGAAAAATGTTGATATCTACTAAAGGCCGGTACGGCTTAAGAGCAATGGTTGACTTGGCAATAAATTCAACTGGTGAGCATGTTGCTTTAAATAGCATTGCGGAAAGGCAAAATATCTCTGCTAACTATTTGGAGCAGATGTTTTCCCTTCTTAAGAAGGCGGGACTGGTCAAAAGTATAAAAGGTTCCCAAGGAGGTTACATACTGGCCCATAAACCGGCAAGCATTACCGTTGGATCAGTATTAAGAGCATTAGAAGGAGATCTTGCAACAGTAGATGAGAGTGATATAAAAAGAACTCCTAATAACAGCATAGAGTATTGCCTCACAATTAATGTCTGGGATAAATTAAATGAGAGCATTAATCAAGTAGTGGATTCAATAACTCTGGAAGACATGATTGATGAATACAAGAAACAAAATATTAATTTGTCTCTCATGGCATATATTTAATCTCTTTTAATTTGTTGGCTAACTTTTTCTTCCCTTCCCGCCTGAATTTAATCAGTTTATAACTGCGAAGAATTCTCAGTTGATGTGATACAGCGGATTCTGAAGCACCGGTAACAGCCGCCAAATCAAATACGCACAACTCGGTCTGCATCAATGAATAAAGAATTTTCAACCTCGTACAATCAGCCATAGCTTTAAATATATCAACTAAGGAGCTGGTAATGTCTTCATTGATCATGCTATCTATAACCTTATTTACCTTTCCTAATGAATACACTTCACACCACACCGGTCAACAAATTTTTCTGGCATAATCTTCGCTCCCATCATATGAGCATCTGTTCATGTGTCTATTATATGTATTCTGTTTAATTAAATCATTAACTATAGACCACTTCTTTTATTTAATTTCGTGTAAGTATCTTGAGGCTCGATTCATAATATTGTACAATTCCTATAGTATTAGTAGAAAAACCATAAGGAGATTTACCATGGAAAATTTACTGAGCAAATATTCCCTTCTTACCGCAAAAATCAGCGAAATGAAAAGAGTAATTGTAGCTTATTCGGGAGGTGTTGATAGTACCCTCCTTTTAAAAGCTGCCTATGACTGTCTCGGGGAAGAAAATGTTCTGGCTGTAACAGAGGCTTCGCCTCTAATTTCTAATAATGATATAGAAACTGCCATAGCTATGGCTAAAGAAATAGGAGTTCCTCACCGAATAATACAAGCGAATGAACTAGATGTGGAAGAGATAATATCCAACCCTCCTAATAGGTGTTACTATTGCAAGCTGCATACTTTTAGCCTGCTGATTGAACTAGCACACGAAGAAGGATTTAATAGCATCCTGGAAGGGACCAACTATTCAGACCTTAAGGACTATCGGCCAGGAATGGATGCAGTCCAAAGCCTGGAAATGGTCAAAAGTCCTCTATTAGATTGTAAATTGGAAAAAGAAGAGATTAGGATATTGGCCAAAGATCTGCAATTAGCAAATTGGAATCAGCCCTCAGCAGCTTGTCTGGCTTCTCGAATACCATACGGTGATCGTATATCATTGGAAAAACTCACATCCATTGCTGAAGCGGAAGCCCGTCTTCATAGATTGGGAATCTCCAATGTAAGAGTAAGGCATCACGGTCCGATAGCTAGAGTTGAAGTGTCCCGGGAAGATTTTGCATTAGTTTTAAACCCGGACTTTCTTAATTTAATGTCCCGGGAAGTGAAAGCCTGCGGGTTTATCTATGTTACCCTGGATGTTGACGGTTATAATACCGGCAGTCTAAACAAATGTTTACCCCGGTAGCAGAAGGCATCATATAAACAGGTTACCCAACCGGATTGCGATATTTATAACCAGAACAAATGTATAATTATTTATATTTGAGGAGGCTATCTAGATATGTTGGACAAGATAATAGACTATATTGATAGTGGCAACCGGCAACTTGATAGAGCAGATTTGATTTATCTCCTCCAGTTACAAGACCATGAAGACTTGGAAATGCTGTATTCCGCTGCGGACCGGGTAAGGCAGAGGTATGTGGGCGATGAGGTTCACCTGCGGGGTCTTATTGAATTCTCCAATTATTGTCGCAAGAACTGTTTCTATTGCGGAATCCGCAGAGGCAACCACAACGCTGACCGCTATCGTATGAATTCCGAAGAGATTCTGATTACAGTTGGCCAGGCGGTGCAATTGGGCTACCGAACCGTAGTATTGCAGTCGGGTGAAGATATGTATTACACCGTAGATAAGTTGGAACACTTAATCAAACAAATTAAACAACAATTCGATGTAGCCATAACTCTCAGTATCGGTGAGCGTCCCCGGCAAGAATACGAGCGTCTTTACAAGGCTGGAGCAGACAGGTTCCTGCTGCGATTTGAAACCTCCAATCCTCAGCTCTACGCACAACTTCACCCAGATTCACGATTTGATGAACGTATGAATATTCTAGGCTGGTTAAAAGAAATTGGTTATCAGGTAGGTTCAGGGATAATGGTAGGTCTGCCGGGACAAACTGTTGATGATTTGGCCAGTGATATTCTCCTTTTCAAGGAGCTCGACCTCGACATGGTGGGTATTGGCCCCTATATTTGCCATCAAGATACCCCATTGGTTGGTTCACCTGATGGAACGGTAGAAATGACCTTTAAGGTAGTGGCTTTGACTAGAATTGTTACCCGTAACACTCATATCCCCGCTACCACTGCGCTGGCCACTCTTAGGCCAGCAGACGGTCGGGAAAAGGCCCTGCAATTAGGAGCGAACGTAGTAATGCCCAATGTTACGCCGGTACGTTACCGGGCTTTATATGAATTATATCCTGCTAAAATTTGTACCGGTGAGGATGCCCAGCAATGTCGGGGATGTATTAACGGTCGTATATATTCCATCGATCGTCCGGTCAGCAATGGTTACGGGCATTCACTAAAAGCAAAATAATTTAATTGGCCACGACATGCAAAAGCGGTCTTACTATAAGCTAAGACCGCCATTTCAGAATCTAATAACTGGTTAACCAGTTATTGTGAGTAATCAATCATTTTCTCCAAAGCCAGGACTGCCCGGGAGCGAATATTTTCAGGTACTGTGATTAAAGTTTCCATATTCTGCATAGAATAAAGGATCTTATCCAGTGTTATACTCTTCATGTTAGGGCATATTAATTCTCGGGAAGCTTGAATAAGCTTTTTATCAGGGTTATTTTTACGAATAGAGTGCATTATTCCGCATTCTGTTCCAATTAGAAATGTTTCATCGTCACTCTCGTTAACATAATTAACCATGCCTGCTGTACTTCCCACATAATCAGCTAATGCAATAACTTCGGGCTCACATTCTGGATGTACCAGTAGTTTTGCACCCGGGTGGGCTTCTTTTACTTTTAGAATGTCCTCCTTCTTTACCTTAGCATGAATTGGACATTGAGATGGAAATACGTCAATATTTCTTCCTAATTGTTTCGCAACATTATTTCCCAGGTTCTGGTCAGGTACAAAATATATTCGGGCATCCTCCGGTAATTTCTTCAGTATTTTTACTGCGTTGGATGAGGTACAACAAATATCACTAACCGCTTTTATTTCAGCAGGGGTATTAACATAGCTAACCACGATACTATCAGGGTATTTTTCTTTGTAGTCCATAATATCTTTCACAGTTATGCTGTTAGCCATAGGACAGGTAGCCATAGGTTCTGGAGATAATACAGTCTTTTCCGGACAGAGTATGGCCGCTGATTCAGCCATAAAGTCAACCCCTGCCACCAGGATGGTATTGCAGGGAGACTTTTTAGCTGCCACTGCCATGGAATATGAATCTCCTATAAAATCGGCAATATCCTGTACATTTTCCCGCTGGTAATAATGGGCAATAATATATATGGATTTATGCTCTTTTATTTGTATAATTTCCGACATTAGTAATTCATCCTGCTGGTCAATCATTTTATTCACCCCTTTATCTATATTTGTAGTTCAGGTTAAATTCACCCAGATCATTTACAAGGTATCTTAAGCTATTTACGGCTTAATTGATTAAGATCATAAGGAGTTTCCTGGTATACGTGATAGTTTAGCCAGTTTGTGAACAAGAGATTGCCATGACCTCTCCATTTAACCAGGGGCGGTTGAGAGGGGTCATTACCTGGAAAATAGTTCTTCGGTGTTTCTATTTTCATACCCTTATTTATATCTCGATCATATTCAGCTTTTAGCGAAAGAGGATCATATTCGGGGTGCCCGGTAACAAAAACCTGGCGACCGTCTTTACTGGCCACGAGATATACTCCGGCATCTTTTGACTCAGCTAATATTTCTATTTCGGAAACTTTTTCAATATCCTCTTTTAATACTTCAGTATGTCGGGAATGAGGTACAAAAAACTCATCATCAAATCCCCTCATTAGGGGTACATTTTTTTTATTCATAGTATGAGCAAAGACTCCAAACATTTTTTGCGCTAATTTGTACTTAGGAATTCCATAATGGTAGTAAAGACCTGCCTGAGCACCTACGCAAATATGCAAGGTGGAGAAAACGTGATCCTCACTCCAAGCCATTATTTCTGTTAATTCGTCCCAGTAATTCAAGTCTTCAAATTCCATTAATTCTACCGGTGCCCCGGTTATTATTAGACCATCAAATTTATCATTCTTAATCGCATCAAAGTTATGATAGAACCTGTTCAAATGCTCCTCCGGTGTGTTTTTGGAGTCGTGACTTTTGGGATTTAAAAGAACAATTTCAACCTGTAAGGGAGAGTTCCCCAAAAGCCTAAGTATTTGTGTTTCAGTTACTATTTTTAACGGCATTAAATTCATTATTGCTATTCTAAGCGGACGAATATCCTGGGTAAAAGCCCGCTTTTCATTCATCACAAAAATATTCTCACCAGCCAAAATTTCGCTGGCAGGAAGATCATCAGGAATTTTAATTGGCATTAATACATCTCCTCTTTATTTCTTCGGGATGAAGATTACCTATCAATAAGTGAAGTTTTTGGTACGTGGTACCAAGAACTTCACTTATATTCATCACTGCAAATGGTTCCTCCCCCCAGAACTTGTTCCCCCCGGTATAAAACTACTGCTTGTCCAGGTGTGATAGCTCTTTGTGGTTTTTCGAAATCTATTCTAAACTTGTTTTCTTTTATAGGGTTAACCACTGCTGCAACCTGCCTGGCTTGATATCTGATTTTAACAGTAACCTCCTCCGGTTGACGCAATGCTTCGCCTGATATATAATGTACATTTTCAGCCACCAGGCTTTTGAGAAAAAGTTCGTCGTTTTCCCCAATCCAGACTGTTTTGCTATCTGGATCAATTCCGGTGACATAGACCGGATGTCCAAGTGCCAAACCAAGTCCTTTACGTTGTCCAATAGTATAACGATGTATTCCCTGGTGGGTCCCTAAAATCTCTCCAGATGTATAACGTATTAAGCCACTCTGCCGCTTAACTAAATCCTCTATTCCCAGGTGATGTTCAACAAAATCAGCATAGCCGCCTTCTGAGACAAAGCATATTTCCTGGCTTTCAGCTTTATCCGATACCAGCAACCCTGCTTCCCGGGCCAGGTTTCTTACCTGCTCTTTCTTATAGGTACCCAGTGGAAAAATTGTACGCTCCAGTTGCCATCGATTCATCTGATACAAGGCATAACTCTGATCTTTTCCGTTATCCACACCAGTTAAAAGAGTAAACCGGCCATTGTTATCCTTGCTTATACGAACATAATGACCGGTAGCAATATAATCTGCTCCCATTGCCATCGCCTTACGGAGCAGAGATTCAAATTTTATATACCGGTTACATGCAATACAGGGATTAGGAGTTCTTCCATGCAGGTACTCTTCGCAAAAATAGTTAATTACCTTTTCCTCAAATTCATCCCGAAAATTCATTACATAATGAGGAATATCTAGATGCCAGGCTACCTGGCGAGCATCATAAATGGCATCTAAACTGCAACAGGCCCGGGTATTATCTTCGGACTGCGGCCAGATTTGCATAGTTACTCCTATTACTTCATAGCCCTGCTGCTTTAAGATTAAGGCAGCAACAGAGCTATCTACACCGCCACTCATGGCTACAATAACCTTTTTGGCCACATTTCCCCTTCTCTCATTAGAAGCCACTTTTAGACCATATGGCTATAAACTGATATTAATCATTCTTTTCCATATAATTTTTAATTGCATTATGCAATGCATCTGCGGCCAGGTTCGAACAATGCATTTTAACCGGTGGTAAACCATCCAGTGCTTCGGCCACTGTCTGGTTAGTTATACGTTCCGCTTCTTCCAGGGTTTTACCCTTCACCATTTCAGTAACCATGCTGCTGGTAGCAATGGCTGCTGCACATCCAAAGGTTTTGAATTTAACATCTTGAATTATATTATCTTCAACCTTTATCTCTATATGCATAATGTCACCACATACCGGGTTGCCCACTTCTCCAATACCGCTGGGCATTTCTATATTACCTACGTTGCGGGGGTTCATAAAATGCTCCATTACTTTCTCGCTATACATATTAATAACCTCCTTCCCCACAAAGCGGGGACATTTTTCTTAAGTTTTCAATAACCGTGGGAAGGACCTTGAGAACATAATCTACATCTTCATCAGTATTATCTTTTCCCAAGGTTAATCGCAGTGAACCGTGGGCTATCTCGTGAGGCAGTCCCAGTGCTAATAACACATGGGAAGGATCCAAAGAACCAGAGGTACAGGCAGATCCACTGGAAGCCATGATTCCCAGTCCATCCAGCATTAACAAAATTGATTCACCTTCTACAAAATCAAAACAAAAACTTACGCTTCCAGGTATTCTATTAACGGGATGACCAGTAAGCCTGGCATGCGGTATAGTCTTAAGAATTCCCTCAATTAAACGTTTCCCTAAATGATTTAGCTTTTCTGCCCGCTCAGCCATATTGATTCGGGCTAATTCGGCTGCTTTTCCAAACCCAACAATCCCGGGAACATTTTCAGTTCCCGCTCTAAGCCGGCGTTCCTGACCGCCGCCATGAAGCAAACTGCTAATCTTTATACCTTTCTTAACAAACAGGAAGCCTACTCCCTTAGGTCCATATAACTTATGACTTGATCCTGATAGCATATCAATGCCCATATCTTTTACATCCACCAGGATTTTTCCCAGAGATTGTACAGCATCAGTGTGAAAAGCTGCTCCCCCTTTATGAGCAATTGCTGCTAGTTCCTTTATAGGTTGGATAGTTCCCACCTCATTATTAGCATGCATAATAGAAACCAGAGTAGTATTAGGCTTTATAGCCTGAGTTAAAACCTGAGTATCAACCAGACCGTCTTGTCCCACTGGTAAAATTGTTATTTCAAAACCCTGTTTCTCTAAATACTCGCAGGTATGAAGAATCGCATGATGCTCTATGGCAGATGTTATTAAATGGTTGCCTTTAGCACGGTTAGCCTCCATATAAGTTATAAGCGCCTGATTATCTGCTTCTGTTCCCCCACCGGTAAAAATAATCTCTTGGGGCGAAGCATTTATTAGCTGCGCGATTTGTTCTCTGCCCTTCTCTACTGCTCGGCGCGCATTTTGACCTAGAGAATAAACGCTGGATGCATTACCATACCTATCGTTATAATAGGGTATCATTTCATTAAAAACCTCCGGATCAACCGGAGTAGTAGCACTGTGATCCATATATATAGATCTCACAGTATCACCTCCATATGTTGTTTTTTTATATGCAAGAAATTATTTTTCCCATCGTTGCTCAGTATTATCGATCTATTTCTTTACTACTCAATAACTGAACCTTTAAGCGACATTTTGCCAGATTCCTCTGCCAGGTCAGCCAGTGAATAAGAATCCAAGACTCCGGCAATGGCATCTCTTACCTCTGACCATATTACCCTGGTAACACAATAATCAGCCCTATTGCACTCTTCGGGATTAACTTCATTAACACATTCCACCGGTGCGATAGGTCCTTCCAGTATCCTGATAATATCACCCACTGTGATCTTCTCTGGATTTCTTCCCAGTATATAACCTCCTTGCGAACCACGGATACTTTTAACTAATCCTGCCGTCTTCAGAGGAATTAGCAGTTGTTCCAGATAGCGCTCCGAGATGTTCTGCCGTTCGGCAATAGACCGGGTAGTAATTGGTCCCTGCTCCTGGCTAAGGGCCAGATCCAACATAGCCCTCAGTCCATACCTACCTTTTGTTGATAGTTTCACGTGAAACATTCCCCCCAAAGTACTTTATACTAGGATTCTCCCACAACCTCAACCTCATCGCCTACTCTAACATGCCCGGAAGAAAGTACCCGAGCAAATATTCCCTCTATCGGCATAACACAGGTTCCTACCTGTTTTTTTATTGCACATGCTTTATTGTGACATTCTTTCCCGATCTGGGTAACTTCCAACAATGCCTCCCCAACCTTAAGACGTTTTCCTATGGGGAGTTTAGATACTTCTATTCCGGCCACGGTAATGTTTTCAGCGAAGTCGCCAAAATTTACTTTGGCTCCGAGGTTTCTCATTTTTTCTACACTTGACAAGGACAGCAGGCTAACCTGCCGGTGCCAATCACCCGCATGAGCATCTGTTTCAATTCCCCACTCGGCTTTAATAAAAGCCTCCGGTACATTATGTTTAACTTCTCCTCGTTTTTCCGATACATTTACTGCAACTACCTGCCCCTGTTCTGCCATATGCTTGTACCTCCCTAGCCTTTAATAGAAAATAACCTAACTATATTCAAACTCGGATATTATCAATTTACACTTACTCTATAGGGATTATAGTATATTTTTTTTTGATTGACAAGACGATATTACTAAAAAAATTTAAAATAAGATTACCGGTTTTTTGCCTTTTTTCTTTTTATATATGGTTTGACCATATTACATTTTTATGCAAAAACCATTTCCCGGAAAATAAATTATTAGTTAGTTTCCCTTTTCAAGGGAGTTTAAGCATTTGCTTAGCTTCTTAATATCTGTTTAAGAAAGGTAGATTTACATTGTTTATGCTGTTTGATATGCTAATTGAACCATGTCCTCTTTATTTCTTTATAATATGTTATTGATTTCTTATCCCATGAATTTTAGGAGGAAACAATGTTCAGTTTTCTTTTGCAGGGTTTATTATTGGGCTTTGCATATGTAGCTCCCATAGGTATACAAAATCTATATGTAATAAATACTGCAATACGAGAGGATAGAATAAGAACTCTTGAAGTTGCATTGGTAACTATATTTTTTGATATCTCACTTGCCCTAGCTTGTTTCTTCGGTGTGGGTACTTTAATTGATACATTTCCATTATTAAAAGGCATTATTCTTTTATTTGGAAGCATTATTGTAATCTACATAGGTTTGATTCTAATTCGTTCAAATCCTAAAATATCAAATGATGCAACCCTCGGGAACTGCACATTATTAAAAATTATCGGGAATTGTTTCGTTATTACATGGTTTAATCCCCAGGCAATAATTGACGGTTCATTATTATTAGGAGGATTTCATGCTTCATTGCCTTATGGGATGTCTAATTTCTTTATTTTTGGAGTCTGCATGGCATCTTTCACATGGTTTTTATCTTTAGCTGCCATTACTTCGTTTCTCCGCAGCAAGTTAAACAATACGATAATCAGGTCGCTAAATGTAATTTGCGGATCAATAATCATATTTTATGGTTTTAAATTAGGATATTCTTTTATTCAGTTATTATAAGGTTTTATATTTCAATATGCCCTGCTTTAGCTTGGGAATAACCGTTTACCCTTGCTTTTCTTGATAAGACCCTGAATAAGCTGAATAAATACTACCGAACTGATGAACCAGGCGATAGTAGCAATGGCTAGGGACATTGCCCAATTATTCAAATAAACCATACATAATGTTGCTGTCAGCACACATACGGTACAACCTAACATTCCGGCAGTAGCACCCAGGGCAACATCAGCTGCCGGCCTGGAACCTTCAAAAATCCCGGCCATGATTATGGCTGCCACCATAACTGCCGGGAAAGCAGCAAAAATACCGGCAAATGACTTCCAGGGTATTAACTGTAGCAGAATATAGCATGCAGCAACAGCCCCGCCACCGAGAAAAAATCTTAAAGTTAAATCTTTCATATTTGAGTTTAGTTTCAATATTACAACACCTTTGCTTAAATTAATTGCCAACTAAAATAAATAGCCGGAGCTAGTATACTCCACAATACCAAGGCCTGAACTAATCCCTTTTTCCAACCGTTTTTAATAATAAACCGACTGGCTGCCAATGCGCAAAATACATCAGCCACCATTCCTACCAGTGCTCCCTTCGATATATGTTCGGACATTATCAACAGTTCCTGGCCTTTATATTCCAGCCCCAGGCTAAAAATAGCTGCCAGGTAAACGGCTGGAAAGGCAGCAAAAATACCACCGATGCGTCCCCCAAACCACCGGGCAATAACCGTGGCCGCTACTACCGCCAATCCCCCAAGTACAAACCTTAATATAACTGGTGCTGCGATTATCATTAAATAATTAATTCCTTCCTAGAAAAATGCACGTTTTTAATTATATACCACAGAGCCAATCACTTAAAGCTCAAAATTATGCATTTACACTTATAACTGGATTAATACCAAAATTTTGTTCCTTTTAGTTTAATTTACCCTGGTAATTATTACCTTATGTCCATCCCAATCAACTTTGTACCCCATTTTCTCTGCCAGTGCTTTTATAGGTAAGAACGGGAAGGAAACCTTATTAAAACTTATAGGTTTTTCGAGAGAGACCCGTTTCCCGTCAACCTTCATAAAATTTACCCCGGGATTAATTTCTATTCGCGCCGCCGGCTGTGAAGGCGTAAAATCTGTAGCCGTCCAAG
>JBDKUD010000068.1:0-13312 GCA_039679805.1 Syntrophomonas sp.
ATTTTACAGCTAACATGCAATTTTATTATAGTAATAATTAATTCTAACCCAGTAGAACGGTGAGATTATATAGAAATGCGGGAGTAATTTTTTTATTCCCGTATTTCATTTTCTGGTCAATTCAAGGTTTTATTAAACTTAGATTATGGAAATATATTCAGATACGCAGGAGCTTTACATGGTTTGTAGAATAAACTATATACGTAAATTCAAATGTGATTATGTTGGAAGGAGGAAAACGAAGTGCAAGATAGGATTGTTAATTTTAATTCAGAAGAAGTTATCGTAAAACTTCGTGATCTGGGACTTTCACTGACATCAATAATAAGTTTTGAGGAAGCTATGTCCCTGTGCTTGGAGACTGCAGTTGAAGTTTCTAAAATGGAATCAGGAGTAATTTATCTTTTTGATGAAGTTTCAGGCATTTTGAATCTGGCGTTTCATCGCGGGTTATCGGAGAATTTACTACAACTGCTTATAACAAACAAAATATTATCTGAAATAGAAAACCTTTTGATTTCCGGTAAAGCACTTTTTACTTCTTCCAAAGCGTTGATACCATATATAGGGGAGGATTTTTTTCAAGAAGGATATAAGGCTATTGGTATTATTCCGGTTCAATACCAGGGCAAAATTGTGGCCGGTCTGGTTATAGGCTCGCATACCTTATATGATTTCCCGGGTTTTAGCAGTACGGCTCTGGAGACTATAGCTACTCGTATTGGCAGCATAATTGTCCGGGATAGAACTGAGAGGGCACTACAGGCAAGTGAAAGGCGTTTCCGCCTTTTGGCGGAAAATGCTCGGGACATAATATATCACATTCAGCTTTTCCCAGTGCCGCATTTTGAATATGTAAGCCCATCAGTTACACATATAACCGGCTATTCTCCCAAAGAGTATTATGCGGACCAAATGTTAGGATTAAAAGTGATTCATCCTGATGACCGGTATATGGTTGAGGAAAATCCTATTTGCACCGACTTTTCAAAACCAATAGTTCAGCGATGGATACGTAAGGATGGAGAGATGATCTGGGCTGAGTTGCATAATGTTCCTATTTATGATGACAATGGCAGTTTAACTGCCATTGAGGGTATTGCCCGGGATATCACGGAACGCCAGCAAATGGATGCAAAGTTAAGGTACATTAGCCTGCATGATTCACTTACCGGGTTATATAACCGTGCTTACTTTACAGAAGAGATGCAAAGATTGGAAGGCGGACGTTTTGATCCGGTGGGAATAATTGTTTGTGATGTAGACGGATTAAAACTGGTAAATGATAATCTGGGCCATGATGCCGGCGACCAGCTATTGATAGCTGCCGGGAATGTTATACGCGAATGTTTTCGGGATAGCGATGTGGTTGCCCGGATAGGTGGGGATGAATATGCGGTTATACTTCCCCAAAGCCCCCCATCGGCAGTTGAATTGGCGTGCCGGAGACTGTATGAAGCTATTGCAAACTATAATTCTGATAACCGGCATATCCCCCTATCACTGTCCTATGGGTGGGCGGTAAGAGAAGATATCTCCAGGAATCTGAACGATGTATTCCGCCAAGCCGACAACAATATGTATAAAGATAAGCTGGACAAGCGGGTAAAATTCCACCAGCTCTTTAAACAACGCTATTTATTAAATGCCTAGTGTTAATCACGGAAAATTCTCATTTTAACCGATTCCAGGTTTCCAGTAGATTAGGTACCGTTTCATACATTTGTATATCATCCGGTGATATCCATCGGTATTCGGTATGTTCCCAGTCTGTTTTAATCTTGCTGGGGTCCAATAAAGTAAACCTAAAAGGGTGCACTACCCATGTCTTACCTAATTTTTCATCCACAACCGCCAAAGGGACTCCTTCTTTTTGCAAGGATATATCATATGACTGCAGATTGACCTCTTCCCTAAGTTCCTGTAATGCTTGTTCCAGGGGAGTATTTCCTGATTCCAGATGACCGCTTACCCCGGCCCATTTTTGCTGGTAGGAGCCGACCCGACCACTTCTTTTTAATAACAAAATCATCGTTTCATGTTCAATAAAACAGGTAACTACATGGGTTTCTACCATTACTTGTCACTCCTTTTATAAAAGTGATACTGACATTCATATAATAGCCCTTATATTTGCTATCTTACCATATCAAAGCAATATAGCTTGCAAAGATATATTTATTAGTTAGAATAAAATAATATTATTCTAGTGAGGTTAACGAAATTAAACATCAATATCATGAAGCAGTTAAAGATCGTGCGGGCATAGAATATTAATTAATATTGGGAAAACAAAAGGAATGAAAATATTAGATAATTATTAAACTATTAAGGAAAAGAATATAAAAAACTAATAAGAGGAGAGCTGAGATTTGGGGAAATTCCTGTATTATCTGTTACCGGCTATATTATTTAGTATTTACTTCCGGTTTATCGGTAATGAAATTGCGATGTTTTTCACTGCCTGTTTATCTATTATTCCTTTGGCGGGAATCATGGGCGAGGCTACCGAAAGCTTGGCCTGTCATACCGGGGAAAGGGTTGGCGGTCTATTAAATGCTACTTTTGGTAATGCTACCGAGCTCTTAATTACTATTTTTGCTTTGAAGGCAGGATTGTTCAGTGTGGTCAAGGCCTCAATTGCCGGCAGTATTTTGGGAAATATTTTGCTGGTACTAGGACTCTCGATTTTCATTGGTGGTATAAAAAATGGGGAACAGGCCTTTGATAGAGTACATATAAATAATCAAACTAACCTGATGTTACTTTCCATAATAGCACTGATTATACCGGCGGTGTTTTTTCAAACGGAAAAACAGCACTATGCATTGCAAGGATTTAGCGTAGCAATAGCAGCCATTCTTTTGTTTATTTACTTGGCCGGTTTGGTTTTTGCTATGCGACGCCAGACTGAACCAGCTTATTCTGAAGCTGCCCGATGGAGTAAGACCAAGGCTTTTGTAGTACTGGCCTTAAGTACCGTGTTGATAGCGTTGGAGAGCGAATTTCTGGTCGGTGGGATCGAATCAGTTACTACTGCTCTGCACTGGTCGGAATTTTTCATAGGTATTATTATAATCCCGATTATTGGAAATGCTGCTGAGCATTTTACGGCCATTATTATGGCGCTTAAGAATAAAATGGACCTGTCATTTGAAATTGCCGTGGGTTCCAGTACCCAGATAGCTATGCTGGTTACTCCGATTCTTGTTTTTTTAAGTTTAGCTTTTGGGAAGCCCATGGATATGATGTTTAATTATCATGAAATAGTAGCTGTGGGGGTAGCGGTATTAATTGCCCAGTTTATCAGCCTGGACGGTGAATCGAATTGGTTGGAAGGGGCTCTTCTGGTCGCGGCCTATCTAATGATAGCCATGGCATTTTTCTTTTTATAGCAAACTTTTGGGTAACCCTGGCAGGGTGGTGAGGCATATCTGCGAAGCGACGTAGGCACCGGGCGGTGAGGCATATCCAGTTTGCTCCAGTCTCCGGCAGTGGAAACACCAACGGCTTGTCTCGCGGGGGATGGGGCACCGCGTAGATTCACATCCGTGTTCAGCCGTCCTTAATAGCGACCGTAAGGGAGCATCAGTTGTCTCCGGAGGGGGTACGCTTTCGCGACGTTCGTGTCGCTCAACCCCATCCCCCACTCGACTTCGCCGGGTGTTTCTCACAGCCTGCGCCAACGTCGCGGCACTGGATATACCTCACCGCCCTAGATGGCTCAATTAAAAACAAGAAAAAGGCACCGCGGATTTCACGGTGCCTTCGCAAAATGCTATTTGTTTGTTGGAGTATAGTGAGTATGCAGGAGTTCGTGGGATTTGTGTCCCAGCGGCTCTTTTAGAAAATCTTCATAAAGTTTATTGACTTCCGGATTCTCATGCGATTTACGCAAGGGAAGTCCGGCGTCTTCAGCGTAAATAGCCTCAATTCTTTCTTTTCTCTTCTCAATGGTGGAAGGAATAGGCTGTCCACCGCCACCGATGCATCCACCCGGACAACACATAACTTCAATGAAGTGATAAGGTGAAGTACCAGCCTTTATGTCATCCATAATCTTACGGGCACAACCTAGGGAGTTGGCTACTGCCACCTTAACCTTGGTGCCATCCAGATCTACTTCAGCTTCCTTCATACCATCAAAACCACGGACCATCGTAAAGTTTACATCTTCCAGAGTCTTTTTGGTAACAACCTCGTAAACAGTTCTTAAGGCAGCTTCCATAACACCGCCGGAAGCACCGAAGATAACGGCAGCACCGGTGTAGGCTCCCAAGAGGGAATCAAATTGGGAAGCTTCTAATTTATTAAAGTCCAGTTTGGTCATACGGAACAGCTTGCCTACTTCGCGGGTAGTAAGAACCAGATCCACATCCCGGTAACCGCTGTCGGTCATTTCCGGACGGGCTGATTCAAATTTCTTGGCGGTACAGGGCATTATTGATACTGAGTAGATCTTGGATGGGTCAACGCCCATTTTCTCGGCCCAATAAGTCTTGGCTACCGCACCAAACATCTGTTGGGGAGATTTGCAGGTTGATAAATGATCCAGTTCATCTGGATAGAAAGTTTCGATGAAGTTTATCCAACCAGGGCTGCAGGAGGTGAGCATCGGCAGGGTACCACCTTCCGTCAGCCTTTTAAGTAATTCATTGCCTTCTTCCAGGATAGTGAGGTCGGCGGTAAAGTTGGTATGAAATATATAATCGAAGCCCAGTTGCCGCAAACCTGCTACAAATTTAAGCATTTCCAGGGAACCGGTGGGCTGCCCAACTTCTTCAGCTACAGCTACCCGAATAGCGGGAGCAATCTGAGTAATTACAATCTTATCGGGGTCTGCTACTGCTGCCAGGAATTTATCCAGTTCTTCATTTTCAATAATAGCACCAACCGGACAGGCCAGAGCACATTGACCACACATTACACATTTGGTGTCGATAAGAGCTTTTCCATCTACAGTGCGGGGAACTCCATCGACTACTTCCAGAGCCCCAACAGTCTGGATATCATTACAGACTTCCACACAACGCAAACATAGAGTACATTTGGAAGGATCCCGAACCAGTGAGGGTGTAGATGTGTCCTTGGGGATCTCCAGAGGTTCGTTCTCAAAGGAACGAATTGATAAAATATTGCTTAGAGCTTGCAGTTCACAGTTTAAATTGCGGGCGCAGTTTAAACAATCCTGCGGGTGAACTTTGAGGATTTTTTTGAGATTTTCCCTTTTAGCTTCCAGAATTTGAGGTGAAAACGTTTTTACTACCATCCCCGGAGTAACGATTTCTGAACAAGCGGTTTTCAATTCCCCGTTGATATCAACAACGCAGACTTTGCAGTTGTCTTTGACTTTTAAGTCAGGGTGACTGCAAAGTGATGGGATTTCAAACCCAGCTAGTGCGGCAGCCTGCATAACAGTTGAGCTGTCCGGAACAGATGTGCTGATCCCGTTAACAATAATGCTGACCATACCATTTCTCCTCTCCCATTATTTAGTTATAAATTTCCCTTATAGGTTCATAAGTTCAGTCTATTTTTTGCGGCAATTAGTGTCAAGTAAAACATTTGCAATTAGTAATTTTTACTATAAAAGAGAGGAGAATTAGTTGGCAATTTCTTTTTCAACTTGTGAATCTATGGCCAGAAACATGCTAATGATTACTAGAAAGGAGCCTATAAGCTCGATAACACCTAACACTTCTCCTAATACGAGAAAAGCTACCACAATAGTTATTACCGGTTCCAGAGAACTGATTAAGGCAGCGCGGGAAGCTCCAATTTTCTTAAGTCCCTTTAAAAAGAATATTGCTGCCAGAATGGTGTTAAACAAGCCCATAATTAATCCGATTATTAATTGAGGGCCGCTGAGTGAGGTGATAAAACTTAAGTTTTGGTAATTGTAGATGGAAAAGACTAGTAATCCTACTGCTGAAATTGTAGCGGTAAGGGATAAAGTGGAAACAGAGGCTACATTTTTCTGACCTATTAAAACGTAGGCGGAATAGTTAAGACTGGAAGCTAGGGCCAGAAGTAATCCTCTTATCGATATACTGGCTAACCCCTGACTTACTCCGGAAATAAGTATTATTCCCAATACGGCCAGGAACAGGCCCAGTAAAAGACGAGAAGAAGGTTTTTCTTTGAAAATTATCAGAGAAAAGGCAGCCACCAGGACCGGGTAAATAAAGAAAATAACACTGGCTACTCCGGCCGGGATATATTTTAACGAAAAAAAATAAAACAGTGAGCCTAAAACAAAAAGAAGACCCTGGCTAACAACCCAGAAAGATTTGCATAATACTGGTTCCCTCTTTACTACGATTAGGTAAGAGGCTATAAAAATAAATGCAAAAAAGTAGCGTAGAAATAATATTATACCTGGAGTTAGACCCAAAGAATAAGCAACTTTAGCTAAAATAGGCATGGTTGCATACATAAAAGCAGAAAGAAAAATAAAGAGAACGCCATAAAAATAGTCGGATAAATTCTTAAACATTTTTACCTCACACTACTATTAATACTAGAATCCGGGTACTTATCCATTTAAGTATATGCAATTTAAAAAGGAAGTCAACGGTGGTACGTTCTGGGTATTATGGTTAAGAAAACCGAAAATATAGGACATAACGTATAATTTAAATAATAATAAAGGGAAACCTATTTGTTTGTGGAAATTAACTATATATAGTTCTTAAGAACTAGGCCTTTTATTTCAAAGGCATGGGAGGAAACAGTTTGAAACTACGAAACAAGCTTCTCGCAATTATTTGCTTAATGATCGCAAGTTTCATAGTGGTTCACTACCTTATATCACAGTATGTATTAATGACAAGCTTTAATGATATTGAAAATCAGGCTATACACCAAAATGTCAGCCGGGCGCTGAATGCGTTATCAACTGAATTGGGCAATTTAAGTTCTGTTTGTAAAGATTGGGCCTACTGGGATGAGACTTATTCATTTATTCAAGGTCATAACAAAGGTTATATTAAAAATAATATTGCCGATAGAGCATTTGTTGATCTGAGATTAAACATGGTATTGTACATAAATTCCTCGGGCCAAATCGTTTATGGAAAAGGTATTAATCGGGAATTAGTATATAATATTCATGAATTACCGGCGGGTCTTTCTTTTGATCAAATGTCTTCTGCCACTTCGGTTGCAAAGACTGGAATACAAGGGATTCTGGAGTTACCTGAAGGCCCTATGCTGGTAAGTGCCATGCCTATCCTTTCCAGTGAAGGAAAGGGACCATCCCGCGGTATATTGATCATGGGCAGGTATCTTAATACCGAAGAAATTCAACGATTAATTCAGACTACTATTTTGTCCTTGAGTTTTAGTCACCCAGATGATACAGCGGCAGCAAGTGATTTTAGAAAAGTCCAGCCCTATGTGATAAAGGACAAGATAATAGTAAAACCACTAAATGAAGCAACCATTGCCGGATATGCCTATCTTAAAGATATTTATGGCAAACCAGGAATAATTATGAGAGTAGAAATGCCCAGAGAAATATATAGGCAAGGTCAAAAGGCAATAAATTACTTTTATTTTATGATTTTATTGTTTGGTACTTTTATCGCTTTAATAGCCCTTTTTATGGTGGAACGAAAGATATTATCCCGCCTATTCAGGTTGATTTACGGAGTTAGTGCTATTGGTACCGATGGGGATCATTCGAGACGTTTGCAAGTAACCGGAAATGATGAATTAACCATCCTGACTAAAGAGATAAATGGCATGTTGGATAACCTGGAGCAATCCCAGTACCAGCTGCAGGAAAGTGATAAACAATATCGTCAGATTATTGATGAGGCAGTAAGTGCTGACTTTATATCCAACCCGGAAGGACAAATTCTAATGTGTAATCCTTCTTTTATAAAGATGTTTGGCTTTAATTCAGAAGAACAGGCACTTTCCAGTAACATTAGAGATCTTGTTCCGGATGGTTTTAGCGGTGATTTTCTTCGTTTAATCAAGTATCAAAAGAAAATTAAAGATTCTGAGTTTGAACTGGTTAGGTGCAATGGAGAGAGCTTGGTAGCTGAGGGAAATATAATGGGCCGTTTCGATGACGACGGCGAGCTAATTCAAATACAGGGTTATATTTTCGATATTACCCAGCGTAAACAGGCTGAGAATGAAATAAGATATCTAAGTTTTCATGACAAATTAACCGGGCTTTATAACCGGGCCTTTTTCGATGAAGAACTGAAGCGATTAGATACGGAAAGGCAGTTGCCTTTAAGTGTTATTGTTGCTGATGTCAATGGCTTGAAGCTGATTAATGACGCTCTGGGACATATGGAAGGTGACAGACTGCTGGTTAGGGCTGCGGAAATTCTAATTAATACTTGCCGCCAAGAGGATATTATTTCCCGGTGGGGTGGAGATGAATTTGTGATTTTACTTCCCCTCATTGATAAGAACGGAGTTCTAGCGATTTGTGATCGTATTGAAAAGGCTTGCGAAAAAGCGAGTGTTGATTGTCTGCGATTAAGCATAAGCCTGGGGGGAGACACCAAGTGTGAAAAAGATCAGGATATTAGGGAGGTTATTAAAACTGCTGAGGAACGAATGTACCGCAATAAGTTTTTAAGCAACCGTAATGGTGGTAACAATGCTTTAATTCTTTCATTACAAGAAGAGCTCTGGGGAAAGGGATACGAATCGGAAGAACATGCGGAAAGAATTGAAGCTATGTTGATAAAAATGGGAAGGGCCAGCGGACTGCCGGACAGTGATTTTGACAATTTGACACTACTGGCTATTTTACATGATATTGGCAAGAGCTCTATTCCCAACTATATAATTAATAAACCAGGCAGTTTGGCAGCAGAAGAATGGGATATAGTAAAGAAGCATTCGGAAATAGGCTATCGTATTGCCCATTCATCTCCTGAGCTGGTACCTATTGCGGAAGCTATTTTGGCTCATCACGAACGATGGGATGGCAGTGGTTACCCTTTGGGAGTAAAAGGTGAACAAATACCACTAATATCGAGAATCTTCGCTATTGTTGATTCTTATGACGTTATGACCCATGAATGTCCCTACCAAGAGGTATTTAGCCCGGAACAGGCCGCCGAGGAACTGAAAAGATGTTCTGGGACCCAGTTCGATCCATCTCTGGTAGAGATGTTTATTGATAAAGTGTTAGGAAGTTGCAATAATAATGACCAGAAAGGGTAGCCATTGCAACAACACTATAATGTTGCAAATCATCCTTTTTCATGATATAGTGATAAATCTGGACCATGGCTAATGGGTAATGGTAATTATTTAAAATAATTGTTTTTTCACTATACGTTCACATATAATCAAACTAAGAAGAGTACAATTAACTGTGGTAATTAAAATAACCGGTGGTGCTTCAATCCATTAGAGTCACCCAGGAAAGGTTAGCCAGTTTTGTTATTGCAAATGAATACGGAGGTGAGCTTTATGAAAAACAGATGGGGAAAAGGGGAACCGGTAAATCTATCAGACCTGCTTAAAATTACTCCTGTTGCCAATGAAATATTGCAGTTGAGTGAAGAACTAAATATGAGTACGACAGATGTTATGTGGATAGTAGCCCAGATCATTGATAATAATCAGGAACAAGAGAGGCAATTCGATGATGAGATGCATCTGGAGGATGACTGGGATGATATAGATATGGAGGCTAGCGAAGAAGAGCTTGACCATGGTATGTATATGGTTAATGTAAAAATAAGCAGTCAGGGAAGGTTCCCGGAGATAGGATTTAAAGCCGGGATGAATGATAAAGAAGATATGAATTATTTCTTCGATATGATCATGGAGATGTTGGAAAAACTGGAATAACTGTTTTGATACCTGAGCCCGGGGTTACCTGGGCTTTTTTGTATATAAGAAAAAATTTGAAATCGTTTGAAAAATCAGCTAAAGTAAAGGAAATTGAAGATGACTAATAGATTATGGCTTTGGAGGACCTATGAATGCAAGAAGAATAATATACATAATAGCGCTGGCTATAGTAGCCGTGGTACTTTATTATTCCGGGAACAATAACCAATACCTGAATAATGAACCGGTTATTACCAGGGAAACCATTCTGAATGAATTTAAAGACTTTGCTGGTCATCAGAAGGAATCGAAATCTTTAGTGGGTGATTTTAAAACCACGGATATTTTCTTTCCGGCTGATTTCGATGGTTATCAGGGTGACGAGTTTTATGTAACCGTACAAGATGGACAAACAATAGCAACATTGAAATATGTGATTAAAGAAAAGGTTGAAAAATCAGCAAAGACTACCCAACTGGAATACAGACTTAAAGATACCTGGAGAAATTTCAAACCCCCACAGGGCAAGTTTGAAACTTATCATCTGCAGGGTAATAAATGGGTGGGGAACAATAAATGAACTTTTGGAACCAGGTTCATAAAAAGTTCACTTATGGTAAGCAATCATGATTTTGATTTTAGGGACCTGGCCTGTTCATGCCGTGTATGGAGTATGTCATAGAGTTCATATAACGGAGAATAGCGTAAGAGGGCTGTTGCCAGTTCAACAGTTCCCAAAGTTCCGCTAACAGCTGCCATCCAGCCGGTGACCAGTTCACTGCCTGATAAGAAGAAGAAACAAAAAGCAAAAATATATCTGGCTATAACTCCATCTCGGGTAAGCATTCAAAAATCCTCATTTCTTTATCAATCTCCGCCTAATTTTATTATTAAGAAAACAGTGGTTTGTTATGTACATATGACCTGTAAGTATAAGGAAATAGAGGAAAGCAAGTTTTATTACGATGACATTTAAGTGTCATTTAACTTTGTTTTACTTAATTGGACAGGTGAACAACTTTTCGGAAAGTGAGTTGTTGCTGCAATGATGAAAACAGCCGTGAAGAGAGTACGAGATTATTTACTGGCCAGGAAGTGGGATAATTATCTGGTTATTCTTCCTACCGCGTTTTTGGTAAATGAATTTGTAGAAGAACTTTTGGTTAGCGGGACACCTCAGGGAGCTTTACGGCCACGTATTTACACTTTTGAGAGTTTTGTAGATATGGTTTTAGCCACATCTTCGTCCTCAACCATGTGGATAGGAGAGGTGGAGAAGACCGAAATCTTACGCAATATCATTAATAATTCTCAACTGAAGAGAGAGTATTATTATTTTTCCAATGTAGAAAAACATCCTGGCATAGTACAGGCTGTTACGCAAACCATTGGTGAATTAAAACGGGCCGTTATATTTCCTGAACGATTGGGAGCAACACTTGACAGCCGTGATATTAATTCATCAAAAATGCATGATCTGAGGCTTATTTATGAATCGTACCAGCAATTCCTGACTGCCAATAATTTGGGCGATCGAGATGACAGGTATTTGGAAGTTTTAAATTTATTAGCAGAAAACCGGGTTGCGTACTTAAATGATGTGGAATTTGCTTATATTGATTGGTTTGAAGATTACACCGGAGTGCAGGCTGAGGTATTTAGGGTGATTAAGCAATGCGTTCCTGAAGTTCTAATTGGGGCGGAAGCAACCAGCCTGGTGACAACCAAGCTGACTGAAACTCATTTGCTTAAGGGATGGGGACGCGAAGGTGAAGTCCGTCAGGTGGCCGGTTTAATCAAAAGAATGATCCGCGAAGAAGGTTTAAGCCTGGACGATATAGTTCTGGTGTGTCGGGACCCGGCCGTATACTCTTCCCATCTGCGCCGGATTTTTACCGAGGCGGGTATTCCATTGTGCCTGGACTGGAAGGAAACACTGGGTGAGAACCGGATGGTAGAAAGCCTGTTAATGTTCCTTGAGGCAGCAGGTGCTGAAACAGGTGTGACTTTATGGGAACTGTTGGACAATACTTATCTTACCGGAAATGATAACCATGCATCACAGTGTCTTACTGATTGGTCCCGGGGTAGTATTAATATTGAATTGCAGCCTTCAGAATGGTTGGACAGGCTGGAAAAGGAAAGACCTGACGGGGAGAACTATCAACCTGGTGCCGGTTGGGATAGCTGCTATAAATGGCTGCAAGGATTTATCGATGTTATAGATAATATTTGTAAACAGGGAATGATTATTGACATTATTAACTCTGTCCGCGTTGCTATGGGCAAGTTGAAAATAGAGAGAAATATACTGGAATTGTCCGAAGACATAACCTTCGAAGAGAAGATACGATTAGTTCGCAGGGATCTTCGCGCCTGGCAGGCATTTAGTGGAATCTTGAATGAGATGGAGGCTGCAGCCAGAATTCTGGGCAATGACGAAACAACGTTAAATAGCTTCTGGCAACAGCTCAGGTCATATGCCGATAGTGAGAGTTATTCACCTGATACCGTTTGTCGGGGCGGAGTGCAAATCCTGGCCCCGACTCAAATCAGAGGCCTTAAGTTCAATACGGTGGTAGTTATGGGAATGCAGGAAGGGGAATTTCCACGTTCCATTAACAGCGATTGGGTTATAAACGACCGGGAAAGGGTAGAACTGCGGCCAGAAATTGACCTTCCTACTTCCTGGGAATTATACCAGCGCGAGAAGGTTCTATTTAAAATGGTCAGGGAAGCCTGCCGGGGACAGTTGTGGCTGACTTACCCGGCCATTGATGAAGATGGACAGGCAGTTTTGGCTTCCTTATATATCGAAGAAATGGGGAGATATCTGGGCCAACCGTTGGAAGCGGATGAACCGCAACCGGTGGTGTTTCCTGATGACTGGCAAGATGGCTGCAGCCTGCGGGAGGTGGCTTTAAGCTTATTGCATCAGGGACATCGAAATATAGGCTATCGTCTTGTCGATGAAAAACTGGGTGTGGATAAACATTTACAGGCCTTGGAGGAAGTCGATGCCCGGCGCCGGGGAAGAGAATTTTCTCCCTGGGATGGGTGTTTTAGTACTCCCGGGATAATTAGTCAATTGAGTACAAAACAAATGAACCGGGTGTTTAATGTTAGTTACCTTAATACTTACGCCAACTGTCCCATGAAATACTTTCTGGCTGTAGAACTGGGGCTAAAACCTCTGCCCGGGGAAGAAACTGCCATAAATTATCTGGATAAAGGTATGCTGCAGCATCAGGTGTTACAGCGGGTATTTGCAGGGAAGGTTCCGGACGACGATGCCGGGATTATGACTCTGGTTGGGGATATTCTGGATAAGGTTTGTATAGAGAATAATTGTCTGGGCCAACAGTATCCCCATCCTTTGTTATGGGAGTATGAAAAACGGATTATAAGGGACAATCTCACTAACCTGGTTATTGCCGAGGTACAACGATTAAGTGAAGGTAATTACTCTCCAGCTTATCAGGAGTGGGGATTTGGC
>JBDKUD010000181.1:0-8547 GCA_039679805.1 Syntrophomonas sp.
AACCGGTTATTCAAGTAGAAGGCAGGGGGGTATTTATTTGTCGGGACTATTTGCCCAGATTCAAGCATTTGTCCTGACGCTATTGCTTGGAGTAATAGCTGGCTTGGTCTTCCATTTTTATCAACTAACAATCAAAGATGTCCGGATAGGAAAATATGTTTTATATATTTGTGATTTTGTAATGTGGATAATAATGTTCGGGGTAGTATTTATTAGTATGTTGCTAATCAATCAGGGAGAAATGAGAGTATATGTTCTAATAGCGCTGTTTATTGGTGCTTTCATATACTTTCGCATGCTGGCCCACTTGGTTAGCTTCCCTTTATCCCGGCTGGCCAAGGCTATCCTGTTGCTCATGGGAACCATAGTTACGGCCATTGGCCGACCTGTTGCGAGATTGAAAACATTTATTATTAATAGGATTAAGAAGTCTGCGCCACCCCCACCTGATGATGAAAATGATTAAAATTTAATCTAAAAATTTATGACCAGGCAGGAGTATGCAATTTGCACCCCGAATGATAAAATGTAATTAGGTTGTCCACAGTTTGTGGATATTATGTGGATAGAGTGTTGTTGATATGAAGATAGAAATAAGGGGAGCAGAAAAACTTAGTTTTCGGGAGAGACAAGTTGTTGTCCTAAAGGAAATGGGCAAGAGTACTGAAGAGATTACCAGAACTCTTAAAATCAGCCCTAGCACTGTGGCAACCCTTTATAGCCGGGCCCGTTCTAAAGGCTATGAAGTGGTTATAATTTTACCTGGCGACACGCTGGGCTTGTTTGGCGGTGATGTGGATGATAGTGAAGAATAGGGATAATAAAAAAAGTATCAGGACGCTATTAATGGGTATGATATGCTTGATGATTGTATTTACCATAGTACCACGGGTAAAAATGGTGTGGGATTTAACCCAGCAAAAGGAAGAACTACAACAGCAGAAAGCTAAATTACTTCAAGTTAACCATTCACTAAAGAAACAAAATGATGAATTGAATTCACCGGCCGCAGTTGAACGCATTGCCCGGGAACAGTTGGGCATGGTTAAACAGGGTGAGAAAGTTGTAGTGGAGGTAGTAACCGGTAATGCTAAATCGAAGTAATTATTTTATGACTATGTCCTCCTTAATAATAAACTAAGCAAAGCGCTTCGCTATTGACTAGTTAAATACCATTTTATACAATTAACATAGCATATAATTGAGGAGGAACTAAATATCTATGCCGATTGAACAAAATAATATTGTACCCGGTACCATTGTCGAGGGGAAAGTTCAGGGTATTACTAGATTTGGAGCGTTTATAGAACTTCCGGGTGGAATTGTCGGTCTGGTTCATATCTCCGAAATAGCGGATACTTATGTAAAGGATGTAAAAGATTTTATTAAGGAAGGCGATTTGGTAAAAGTAAAAGTTCTTAATGTGGCTGGAAAAAAGATTGGGTTATCGATAAAGCAGGCAGTACCCCCGAAGAAAGTGGAAAGGCCAGAAAATAGTATTAGAAGAGCCAACCCAAGACCCAACCCGGTGGGGACCCTGGATGATAAGATCGCCAAGTTTTTGAAAGAAAGTGATGAGAGGATGCAGCCTCTTAAAAATAAATTGGAACCAAAAAAACGTAATCGTTATAATTAAATAAATAAAAAATCAAGCACTTCATTACGGAGTGCTTTTTATTTTGCCTTTAACAGTGAGGGGAAAGGCGTAACATTAACGGCAGACATTTATACCCTACCCCAAAATGCCCGCAAGTCATTAGGTGTTAGTGTAGATGAATAAGTGAACTTTTTGGTACCTGATACCAAAAAGTTCACTTAGATGGGAACGAGTAACCCGGACATCCCCAAGGCGTGGGTGTAAATACATATTACGCAGACATTTACTCCTCACGCCTCACTCCTCACACCTTACGGAATAAAAAAGGAGGAATTTTTCATGAGATGTGCAGCTATAGACATAGGTACAAATTCGTGCCGCTTGTTGATTTGTGAACAGGCTGGGGATAACATGTTGAAAATTGACGAACGGCTGGAAACCACCCGAATAGGCGAAGCTATGGCTGAAACCGGAAGCCTTAATCCACAGGCTATAGATAGGACATGTGCATGTTTAACTCGATTTCGCGAGCAGCTAGAAAAATATAAAGTAAGTCATTACCGGGCCGTGGCTACTTGTGCAGTTAGGGAATCGCATAATGCACAAGAATTCGTTGACCGAGCTTTAATGCAAAGTGGCATAAAAGTAGAAATAATAGATGGTAATGAGGAGGCTTACCTTAGTTACCTGGGAGTTAAAGAAGGTCTCAATATGGCAGCGGCCCCTCTGGTGGTGGACCTGGGCGGAGGAAGTTGTGAGTTTATTCTTAAGAACGAAAATAGTTTCCTGGTATCAATACCAGTTGGAGCAGTTCGGGCCACCGAATCAAATATGTCAGCTCTGGATATTGTTGAGAAGTTAAGTTTTGTTGCCAGTCAAAAAGAAAGATTCAAGAACCATCCACTGGTATTGGTCGGGGGAACGGCTACGACTCTGGTAGCAGTTAAACTAGCCCTGGAAGTATACCGCCCAGAACTGGTCCACGGCCAGGTTCTAACTCGCCAAGAGATTGCCGATTTATACAATATGCTGGAGAGAATGCCTTTAAATATACGACGACGTTTACCTGGACTGCAGCCCGAACGAGCTGACATAATATCAAAAGGTGCTATGATTGTATTATTAATAGTAGACACCCTGGGAAAAGAAGAAATTACAGTAAGCGATAGTGATCTTTTAGAAGGCATCATCCGGTCACTTTAATTCAACATTTTAGACTCTTACGAAAATTCAACGCGGATTCCGCGGATTTGTATAAGGATAAACGCGGCTAGCTTAACCATTACTTTAATTGAAACGAACGCGCACCATTCCTATTTTCGTATCAGGATGTTAACTAAACTGAATAATAATACCCTATGTTCATCACCGAGCATAGGGTATTATTAAATATAATATTTAAAAATCCGCGTAATCCGCGTTGAATCGTCCCCCTAATACTCCGTTAACCTTAGTGCCTGGTCGGCGAAACGGCCCAGATGGCTATAACCCTTCAAAACTTCTGTCTTATGTTCTCCATTAACATTTAAGGTATAAATTTTGCCGTAACCATTGCCATGTACATTATGTAGATCAGCCAGGACTCCCAGCAGTGTCAGATGGTTTTCCTGGACTAGTTGTGCGATCTTGTTATTAGCCAGTAGAAAATTAATCTGCATGTCTACATTGAGCTCAGCCAGTTGAGAAGCTCCCAGTGGAGAATCTTCGACCCGGAAACAGCTTGTTTGGCGGGCTTGTTCCAGAGAGTTTTTAACTACGGATAATTCATTTATGATAGCTTCGGGTTCATGTGCAAAATTTGACCCGGCGGCGTTGATAGCGCCACAGTCGGTATGTCCGGCAATTATCATTAGCGGGGTATGCAAATGGAAAAGTCCATATAATATCGATCCCTCACTGCTTTTAACTTGATTACCGATATTCTCTACGCAAAAAATACGATTAAAAAGGCTGCCAAAGATATCAACCGGCATACGGGAGTCTGAGCAGGTTAATAGGGTGATAATAGGATGCTGTTTAAAATTCCCTTCGCTGAATTGTGCCAGGGGAAAGTTTTGTTCGAAACTCATAATACTCTGATTTAAATCTTGAATAGTTTTATTAAGGTCTGAGATTACCCCAATTTCCGACACTAATTAACACCTCCATAAAAAATAATAATATTTTATATAAATTACTTATATAAATCATCATAATGCGCAGGGATTTAATAATTAGTGTAGAAAATTAATTACAGGAAAGTGTAAAAGTATAAGTAATAATATATAAATTTTATATATTAATTGTATCATCTGCCTGCACTGCTAACAATATATTTAAATGGGACCATAATTTTTATTTATATCACTTTATTTGGTAAGTTTGTGGACAAGAAGGGCAGGCCATTAAAGAGGAAAAGAATTAATTAGAGATAGAAAATAGCCTAGATAAGTTCATCCGGCACACTTTAAAGTTATAGCGTGAATTCAGGCATAACATAGAAAAAATGTTTGGGTTTGGGGAACGGGCCAACCTGTCATTGAACAGCAGGTGCCCGATTACTAAGAAAGGGGGGGCGCAGAACTCGCGTATTCAATTGATTTATCGGGTAACCAAAAAATCAAAGGAGAGTGAAACATAAGATGAACTTTATGACTCCTGCAGAAATTGCAGCAGCTACAGCCAATGCTGGAAAAGCCAAATGTGAATTACCAATTATGAAAATGCTTATTTTAGGAATCCTGGCCGGTGCTTACATAGGATTTGGAGCCAACCTGGCTACCAAGATAGGTTCTATGGAAATGGCAGGCACATCAGGTGGACAGTTCCTGTTTGGGGCAGTCTTCTCCGTAGGCCTGATGCTGGTTGTCATTGCTGGATCAGAGTTGTTTACTGGTAACTGTTTGTTCTGCTGTATTTCCGTTATTAATGGCCAAGCTTCATTTGGCGGATTACTTAAGAACTGGGTAGTTGTTTTTATAGCTAACTTTATAGGTTCTGTATTACTTGTTTATATTATTTATTATGGTGGCTTCTGGGCTGATGCCAGCGCTGCTACCGGAATTAGCGCTCATGGATTAAAAGCTCTGGGTATTGCCAAGAGTAAACTGTCATTAACCTGGGGGCAAGCGTTCTTCCGGGGTATTTGTTGTAACTGGCTGGTTTGTTTGGCCGTTTGGATGGCCTTTGCAGCCAAAGATGTTGTTGGCAAGATTTTCGCTATATTCTTCCCCATTATGGCTTTCGTATCCAGCGGATTCGAACATAGTGTTGCTAACATGTTCTTTATTCCTATGGGCATTACTATTGCCAATGGCGCACCCCAGGGAGTTGCTGCTGCAACTACACTTAACAAGGCCGGAGAAGTTGTACCACTGTTTAAAGATTTGATAACACCAGAAGCAGTTACGAGTTTCTTTACTTATGGTAATTTCATTAACGCCAACCTTATTCCTGTTACCATTGGTAATATCGTAGGTGGTGCAATCTTTGTAGCTTGCATTTACTGGTTCTGTTATTTGAAAAAATAACGCATCGAGAAGAAATACGCGATGGGAAAAGAACCTTCCGGGAATGGAGGTTCTTTTCTGCATTTTGGTAGTTTGATGTTGAACAAATGCAGATAGTGACTGTAGTTTTCACTATAGTCTGAAATTTGTATTAAGAAAACCAAGTCCCCCCTCCTCTTAGTGACAAATTTTACCAGACACCACTGTTATAATAATTGGACAAGATGCAAGGGTTGGGGGGAAGTATTATGCTTGATAAACTTGAGATTTACCCTTATCAAAGAGTAACAGACAGTGCTAAATCAACCGGATCGGGCAGTTTACGCCGCAGACTAAAACCAGTGGTAAAATTTAATCGTATCCCCAAAGTTGAGATTAATATAATGGCTTTTATCAAAGCTATTATGACTATTGAAACGCTGATATTGGCAGTTGGGGCTATTATTATGTCCCGGGCTTTTGTACTCGGGGAGCTGTTGCCCTTTATTTTTGCCGGTATTGTCGCTTTTGGTTATAATGACCGGAATCGCTCGGTGTTGTTAGCGGTGTTTGCTATTCCCGGGTTTATGATGGTGCTTAGCGGTTTTAATATGTGGTCCAATATTATTGCGGCTTTTACTCTGGCCGGAGTTATACATTATGTTACTATTCCCCGGGACAAACAATGGTGGGGGTTGCCGTTGCTAACCATTTCCGTACTTATTGTTGCCAAAAGCCTGCTTTTATTTATGAACGAGGTCTCCTTTTACCAGGAGATGAATATTGTTTTTGAAGCGATGATAGCCGGGGTATTAACTTTTGTCTTTATGGTGGGCAGCGACGTTTTAAAACAAAAGAAACCATTGGTAGATTTTAATTTTGAAGATATTGCGTCCTTTCTGGTAATGGGAATCGGCATTATAATGGGACTAAACGGTGTAACTATTAGTGGACTAAGTATAGCCAGTATTTTGTGCCGCCTGGGAATACTTGTTGCTGCATACCTCTGGGGCAGTGGTGGGGGTACTATGTTTGGGGTTATGGCCGGTATTATTCCTTCCATATCGTCAAGCGTTTTTGCCCAGACCCTGGGAATGTATGCAGTATCAGGGCTTCTGGCCGGAATATTTAAGAATTTTGGCAGAATTGGGGTAATGATCGGTTTTATGCTGGGTACCCTGGCTTTATCAATGTTTATTTCTGAAACTCAGGCTACTATTCTGGGGATATGGGAAACGGGTATTGCTTGTATTGCCTTTTTCTTATTGCCTTATTCGTTAAAAGAGAAAATCCCGGTGCAAATTCTGGGTCCTATTAGAAATTTTAAATCTAACGAAATTCAATTAATTGATACTCATATCAAGGAAGCGGCCCGCAATCGGATTGAACACCTTGCCGATATATTTGATGAATTAAGCTCGACTTTTACCGAGGCGCAAAAGGAGGGCCCTAATTCTAACCATTCAACATATCTTAATTATCTGTATGATGAGATCTCCCATGGCTTTTGCGAGAATTGTTCCCGGTATAACCGGTGCTGGGGGGAAGAGTGTTACAGCACCTCGCAGATTATCCTTGACCTGTTTACCATGGCTGAAACCAACGGAGCCATAAATTATGAAGAATGCTCGGATGATTTCAAAAAGAGGTGTAATTATGGCCGTGAATTAGTTAGCGCTGTTAATTATCTTTTTAATAATCTGCGTATGAATGAATATTGGACTCAAAAATTAAACGAATCCCGTGATCTGGTGGCAAATCAGCTTAAAGGGGTTGGTAAGGTAGTGAAAAATCTGGCTGAAGAGATAGAGGTTAAAACTGTAGTTGACTTTGCTCTTCAGGAGAAGCTGCTTAAACAAATCAAACATCTTGATATTCATCTGCGAAATATTACGCCTATACGTACCACTGGAGAACAATTATATCTGCATGTCATCTCCGATTGTTGTGCTGACGGGAAAACCTGTGAGATGATAGTAGCACCTACCATTTCATCGTTAATGGGCGAAAAAATGGAGGTTAGCCAGAAAAGATGTCCCCGGTTACGGGGCAAGGGTACCTGTGAATTTAACCTTACCAGAGCCTTTACCTATCGGGTAATAAGTGGAGCAGCTCAGGTGGGTCGGGAAGAAGTATGCGGAGACAGTTTTACCATATCCACCCTGGCAGAAGGAAAGCAACTGGCAGCACTCAGTGACGGGATGGGAGTAGGGGAAAAGGCATGTGCGGAAAGCCAGGCCGCGATCAGGTTACTGGAGAATCTACTTAATAGTGGTTTTGACAAAGAAATGGCTCTAAAGAGTATCAACTCCGTATTATTATTGAAATCAACTTCTGAAACCTTTACCACGGTTGATATGGTAATGATTGATTTATATACTGCTGAAGTTGATTTTATAAAAGTTGGTTGTGCTCCGACTTTTGTCAAGCGAGGTAAAAAGGTTGGGATGGTGACCTCCAATTCTCTGCCTATAGGGATTTTGGATGAGCTGGATATGGTCAGTGAAAAAAGGTCACTGTGTCCGCATGATATGCTGGTAATGGTTAGTGACGGGGTTTTGGAAAACATCCGCGATGGTAATGGGGACGAATGGCTTACCAGCTTCCTGGCGAACATTGATGAGAATGACCCGCAAGTTATGGCGGAAATGATTATAAACCAGGCTCTAGTTTCAACCAAAGGCAAACCACGGGACGATATGACCGTAATTTGTATGTACATTGACCTTAACTTCCCACATTAAAGTTCTGGAGACCGCCTACCCGAGCGGTAAGGCATATCCAGTTTGCTCCAGTCTCCGGCAGCGGAAACACCAGCGGCTTGTCTCACGGGGGATGGGTCACCGCGTAGATTCACATCCGTGTTCAACTACGCTCTCACGACGTCCGTGTCGTTCGGCCCCATCCCCCGCTCGACTTCGCCGGGTGTTTCTCACTGCCTGCGCCAACGTCGCGGCACTGGATATACCTCACCACTCGGGTAGGCTATGTTGGTTTTTATTATTTTAATTAACAGAATGGGGACGGTTAGTTATAGCCGTTCCCGTTTTCTATTGTTTAAGATTGTGGTAAACTTGGTAGCATTACTATAATAAGGTTTTTAATAACGGGTACCGGATAGTGGAGATTTAAAGGAGTATAATAATGCTTAACCGGATTGCAAAATATATTAAACGAAACGAAATGATTGTACCCGGGGATCTGGTTATAATAGGAGTTTCCGGCGGACCTGATTCCATGGCCTTGCTGCATATTATGAACCGACTAACCAAAGAATTGGATTTTAGTATTGTTGGTGCGCATCTTAACCATTGCTTACGGGAGCCAGCATTTGCTGAAGAAAAGTTTGTACGGGATAAATGCCAATTATGGGGTATTCCCTTTTATTCTCGAACGGTGGCAGTACAAGAAGTTGCAGCCCAACAGAAGAAATCCCTGGAGGAAGCGGGTCGGAACTGCCGCTATCAGTTTTTTTCTGAATTA
>JBDKUD010000212.1:0-1990 GCA_039679805.1 Syntrophomonas sp.
TTGAAACAACCGCATAGCCCCTCTTCAATGCGGACATGGCCATTAGAAGATCGGGCCCCACCTTATCTCCCCCGGAATAGGCGCCCCCATGTATCGAAATAATGACCGGATAGGGACCTTTGCCTTCACTGGGAAGATATATATCCAATTTTTGGGCAGGAGATACACTGGCATAGGAGATATTTAAAATAGTCTTCTGGAAATTGGATGACGCACTCTGGCTGCATCCCTCCAGGGTCACTGCCATACCTGAACCAATTAATATCAGAACCAGGATCCCTGCTAATGATTTCTTCATTAATTCGCCTCCATAACAACTTGCCTGTTTCAAGCTATGATATTTATCGATTATAAATGAGTTTCACTAAAACTCTCGATTGGCTGCTTTCTGGTGATGAAGGGTGAGCAGTCCATCATGAGAATACAAATTTAAGGACAACCCCCAAAGAAAATAATATCAATATTATCCCGTAGTAGGCAATAATCAAGCACATCAATCCTACCCGAGAAAATTTTACCAGAAACGCCAAAGGAAAAGAAGGCCGTTTTTGCGGGATTAAAAACATGAAGACAGTATGTTTATGCAGAATATTTGAGGATTAGCTCGGAGTCAGCCTATAAATTGACTTAATCCAATAAGCTCAGTGGAAAAAGGCTATTTTCCCTTAAGAAATTTAGATTTTACGATAAATCAGGCGTCCTTCCCGAATATAACGAAACAGGGTTTCCTCATTTACTCCGGTAGATGATGTTAACTCCTGGAAATCACAGCCCGGATGCTCATTAATATAATCCTTTACCTTATTAAAATTGGTCCGTTCGTTCTCAGAGCAGCCCTGGCAAACCGTACTGGTCCCGCTGAATGTAAAGAGGCTGTTGCATACTGGACAATTGCGTAGTTCGCACATGTTTAGCACATCCTTTCTACGGCTCGCAATACTTTAGGGACGTCCTTAAAAAGCGCCGGGTTTGTGGACAAGCGGTCCACAATTCTGCACATTATAATAAGATTAGCCTATTGTGGCATAAAATGCCTCCGACCAAAGTGCTATATTTTACAGGACAAAGGTCACGTTTTGATGAAAAATAACTGTGAAAAATGACCTGCGCGAATATGGGTCCTAAATTGCTTGTAATATAAAGCCTTCGGAAGCAGGAATTTGCTCTGCGTTTATTTCCGGCTCAATCCGGGATTGAGACATGGAATAAGATAAACCGGGAGCAGCTTCGCTCATATATACAGGAAATCGGGTATAAATGCGCGAATATTTAATGAATACATTGGCATTTACGGATAAAGGTGCCAGCCTGGCATCAGTTAGGCATTGGCGGAGGGGACAGGATGAAGGAAAGACGCGAATTTATTGCATTATACGTATTATTGATAGTCGTAGCCGCAGTCATGTGGACAGCGGGCAAATATTATCCGAACCAGGCGTCGCTGGCGATGGCCACCGCATCACCTGAAATCCAGAAACCGGCGATCATATCTGAAGCCAGAGCATTGCTCGACGCTTCGCGAGCAGGTGCTCCGAAGCTTAAACTAACCCGGGATGTCAAGGGGATACCGATCCTTATGTACCACAATGTCAGCCCCGATTCCTCGACGGGAAGTATCGGACATAGAATGGAGCCGGAGACCTTTGACCGGCAGATGCGCTACTTGAAGGAGCATGGCTACCACACGGTTGATCTGGGTGCCGTACTGGACTTTTACCAAAAAGGAACTGCTTTACCTGAAAAACCCATAGTGATTACACTGGACGATGGCTTTCAGGGCACCTACTATTACGCATTTCCAGCCCTCAAAAAATATGGCTTTACCGCCACTGTCTTTGTGATCAGCAATGTGGTCGGTGGATTAAACGACTTCGATATAAAAGCGGGGTTGAAGCCCCCCACCAGGATGTTAACCTGGGAGCAAATAAAGGAAATGGATGCCGCGGGTATTACCATTGGCTGCCATACCCTGGATCATGCTCATTTGAGA
>JBDKUD010000012.1:0-4442 GCA_039679805.1 Syntrophomonas sp.
GGATTTCACCATGGCTATCTTCACATCAGCAACACCCTGCCCGGTCAGGGCGCTGGCAACTACAGGTGTTATACCCAATTGTTCCTGGATTTGTTCCACCTGTTCTGCTGTTACCGGATGAATATCAACCTTGTTCATTACAACTACTACCGGCAAATTTTTCGCCTGGCAAGTATTAACGATATTCTTTTCAAATTCCGTGACATCGGCTGCAGCATCAATTACCAGCAGAATCATATCTGCTTTGTTTAATATGTCGAGTGAACGCTGAACCCGCAGTTCTCCAAGTTCTCCTTCATCATCAATACCGGCAGTATCAATAATTACTACCGGTCCCACCGGAAGTATTTCCATAGCTTTATAAACCGGATCGGTGGTGGTCCCCGGTACACTGGAAACTACAGCAATATCTTGATTGGTCAATGCATTTATAAGACTTGACTTACCGGCGTTACGCCGTCCAAAAATAGCGATATGAAGTCGGTTGCCTCGGGGTGTATGATTCATGTCCTACCTCCCTTATATTCAACGCGGATTACGCGGATTTCTTTAGGATTATCGCGGCTTTATTTAATATTAATTTGATTATAACTACTTTAATAGATAGTTTAGCATTAAAATATAAGGTTTTTCCGGATACAAACACGGTGTTTAATTAGTAGCATAATCAACTTTAACAATATTTTGGAAGACCCTAAGGTTTATTAAGGTCTAGCTTTATTAGAAAAATAGAATTTAGCCAAGGATTTTACAAAATAAATCCGCGTAATCCGCGTTGAATTTTATTATTCTGGCTTGCGTTTTCCAGCAATGCCAGGGCGGGTTACCTCCTCCGGTCTTAGCAATTGGTCCAGCTCGGTTTCGGTAAATAGCCCGGCGGCCAGAATAACTTCTCTTACCGGGCGGCCCGTTTGCAGGGCTGTTTTGGCTAATTCCGATGCTATGTCATAACCCACATGGGGTGAGACCGCGGTTATAATGCCCACACTATTATGCAGGTGGTCCAGGCATTTCTCGGGAACTGCTTCAATACCTATGATACAGTGATCTGCCAGTATGCGCATGGCATGGCCCAGATTTTCCAGGGCCGGCAGCAGATTGGCCGATACCAGAGGTAAAAAGGCGTTAAGTTCTAATTGCCCGCCTTGAACAGCCAGGGTTATAGCCAAATCCTGAGCTATTACCTGGTAAGCTACCTGGGTTACCATCTCCGGCAGTACCGGATTGACCTTACCGGGCATAATTGATGATCCGGTCTGCAGGTCAGGAAGCCTGATTTCCCCCAGACCGGCTCGGGGTCCGGATGACAGCAATCGCAAATCAGAGGTGATTTTAATCAAAGTAGAAGCACAGGCCTTTAGTAAGCCGGAAACCTCCACAAATACGTCAGCATTCTGGGTTCCGTCAATCAGATTTTCATTACGGGCCAGACCCAGGCCGGTTAAGGCTCGTAAATGTTCTATTACCGAGTAAATATACTTCCGTTCGGCATTCAATCCGGTTCCTACTGCTGTGCCTCCCAAATTGACCTGGCGCAGCCGTTCTTCCACCTTATATAGACGCCAGCGGTCCCGGGCTATAGCTTCCGCCCAGGCTGAGAATTCCTGCCCCAGAGTAATGGGCACGGCATCCTGCATTTCCGTCCGTCCTACCTTTAACACCCCAGCAAATTCGGCTTCTTTGGCCTGCAAGGCTCTTTGCAGGGAGGCGCATGATTCTGCCAGGGGAATAAGCATACGAATAGCAGCTATACGCAGAGCGGTTGGATACACATCATTTGTAGACTGGGACATGTTGACATGGTTTAAGGGATGTACCAGGGAGTAGTCTCCCCGGGTTCCTCCCAGTATTTCAATGGCCCGGTTGGCAATAACTTCATTTACATTCATATTGGTGGACGTACCGGCACCACCTTGAAGGGCATCAACAATAAATTGATCAGCAAATTTACCCTCTGCTGCCTCACCGGCCGCCTGGAAAATAGCATTGCCGATACCAGGGTCCAGCAATCCCAGAGAAATATTAGTCTCCGCTGCCGCCTGTTTAACCACCGCTATAGCCTTGATTAGCTCAGGGTGAACCATCTCCCGGGAAATATTAAAATTCTCCGCCGCTCGGGCCGTATGAATGCCATAGTAAGCCTGAGCAGGGATCTTTTTACTGCCAATAAAATCATTTTCAGTCCGATATTCCATCTTTACCTCCAGTTAGGTGTGAGGGGGAAGGGGTGAGGAGTAAGCTACTAAAGATAACTCACCTAACATCTAATGCCGCCTACTCCCCGACAACATTTACAGCACACACTTAGCATCGGGAAGCAGGGGGACGTTCTTTTTGCTTCCTCCAATTATCTCTAAAATCTCAAATCCCTTTCTCCATCACGTATACGGTTGAGATAATCGATAGCTTTTATTCTTCGCTTTTCATTGGGAATGTTTTGAATTTCGTCATCGATCATTTTCTGCCCTATTTCCTTTAATTCGTCATCAGCATAGTCTTTTAGATACTCTTCAAATGTCAGCAAGGCATTAGGCAAACAATAATTCCCTATTTGCCCTGATTTCGCAAATGGCATAAAACGGTCTCCGGTTCTTCCTTCACGGTAGCAGGCTGTGCAATAACTTGGGACGTAGCCATCTTTTACAAGCCCTTTGAGTACGTCAATCGGTTTCCTATGATCGGCAAGATTGAATTGTGGCTTTTCCTCGACCCCGCTATCATCTACTTCTTTTCTTAGGGCATATCCACCAACTCCGACACTGGATCCGGCGCTCATCTGCGAAATACCAACATCCAGAAGCTCATTGCGGAACTCAGCAGTTTCTCTCGTGGAAAGAATCATGCCTGTATACGGAACTGCCAGACGGGTAATTGCTACTATCTTTTTGAGCTCTCTGTCTTTTACCAGGTACGGAAAATCGCTATAATCAACACCTACAGCCGGTAAAAGTCTGGGGAACGAAATGGTATGTGGACCAACCCCACTGACCGCTTCCAAATGCTCAGCATGCATCAAAACTGCTATCATTTCATAGTGATAGTCATATAAACCCAGCAGGGGACCGATACCAACATCATCAATACCACCGCCCTGCATTGCCCTGTCCATAGCTTCGGTATGCCACTCATAGTTTTGCTTGGGCCCGCTGTGCATCTTAAGATAGGTGGGTTTGTGGTAAGTTTCCTGGAATAAAATATAGGTGCCGATTTTGGCATCCTTTAGTTTTTTATAATTTTCTGCGGTTGTTGCGGCAATATCCACATTCACTCTGCGGATGGCACCGTTTTCAAATTTCTCATCGTAGATTGTCTTTATACATTCCAAGATATATTCGATGGGACATTTTTCATCGTCTTCACCCGCTTCGAGGAGAAGCCTTTTGTGTCCCATAGCCTCCAACGCCCTAATTTCCTCGCGTAATTCATCTTGTGTAAGTTGGTGCCTGCCGATTTTGTTGGCACATTTATAACCGCAATATTTGCAGTTGTTTACGCAATAGCTAGATAAATACAAAGGTGCAAACATAACGATTCTCTTACCATAAATTTCTTCCTTTACCTCTTTGGCGATTTTATACATTTTCTCAAGAGTTTCATCATCATCAACCTCAAGCAAAACTGCTGCTTCTCTATGAGAAAGGCCCTTATACTCTCTTGCCTTGGCTAAAATTCTGTCAATTTCAGCTTGGTCTTTAACCAGCTTTTTTGCCTCGTTAATTGATACCAGGATCTCTCTATCATCAATAAATTCATTTGCGTCCATAGATTTTGCATTATACATATTTTTACCCCTTTCAAATCCCTCTTCCTCATGCTTTAGTTAACGCACTTTTTACAATAACCTGGGGGATATTGCCCAGTTTTCCGGTTAGGGAACCCACCTGGTCGGTAGTACCATCAACGATAAGGGATATAACCGATACCTCTCTCTCCCGGTGAGGCAGCCCCATCCGACCGATAATCATATCCGCATGTTCACTTAAGATTTTGTTAACCTGAGGAACCACCTGTCTATCCTCAACCACAATGCCAATAACACCCAATCTCTTATCCAGTTCTCCCACCTCCAGTACATTAATTCAACAATTCAACACAGAAGGACACTGATTTTTACAGATTTACACAGACTATTTTTTAGTTTTTTTAAGTATATTTTCTTTACTCAAAACTTTTTTGTTATTAATTTATAAGTATATATCCACTTACTGATTTCGAGGAGTGGAGATTTCGCCACATTATCGAATAAAGAATCAGTGTAAATCCAAACAAATCTGTGTCCTTCTGTGTTGAATAACCTAAATAAAAAACCGCCCGTCTAAGACAAGCGGTCAGCATATTTGCATGTATGCAAAAAAATATGATGACCCCTTTAACTTAGTGATAACCTCGTTAGCAGGGTAAATATTTTAATTAATGAACGTACCTGAAGAGCAGCCAGCTAG
>JBDKUD010000385.1:0-4104 GCA_039679805.1 Syntrophomonas sp.
TATCCTCATTTGCATTTTATTAGCCGTTTGATTGGCTTAATAAACTCATTTCTTCGCTGGACCTGTTGATTCCTTAGAATCAACTTTTTTCGCACTTCTTGTCTTTGCTGTTTAAGTTTTATCAAGAACTTCGCTTGCTGCACTTCCGTGCCGCGCGCAAGAATTATATTATCATGCCCCTGATTCAATGTCAAGATTATTTTGTTATTATATGTGACATTTTCGTAAGAATTTTGGGTTTATCTAGGGCACGTTAATAATTATATAATGATGTGTTTCATATTACAATATCTTTACCCCTGAATTTGGCCATAAAAAAAACCCCGCAAGGGGCTTTTCTTAAATAGCTTTTATTTTCTTCTTCTTTTCTATATATATGGCACAGTCAGGACAAACCATTTCGCAAATATTGCAAGCTATACAACTATCTTCATCCTTAGGCTTTACTGTAGGTGTACCATATACCCCCAGCTTTTCCGACCAGGCCAGCACATCGTTAGGGCATTTTTCTTTACATAATCCGCAGCCTTTACAATATTGAGGGAATATATGAAATATGGCTTTCTCCATTTCTGTTGAAATAGGTTCGATATTAGACATTACCAGCCACTCCTTCCTTAAGTGATTGTTCCGCCATTTGTTTGCCTATTTCCAGTGCCCGGAAGTTTAATTCTCTTAACTTGGGGTTTTGCTCAAATTTATAACCTAATTTCTTTTCCAGAGCATTTTTGGCGGAATCAAAGGCAACAACGTTGGTTAGACCTATTACCGCTCCCATAATGATTATATTGAAAACTCGGGGGTGTAGCTCGGTATTGGCAGTGTCCACTGCCGGAATAGCAATAATTTTTCTAGCCTCAGAGGGCAATTCTTCGTTTGAAACCTTGAAGCTTGAATCATATACATAGAGAGTATTAGCATCAGAATAACTCAAGGTCCGCCCTATAGCCCGTTCACTTAAGGCTATAACCGCATCAGCCTTGTTAAACTTGGGGGAGCCAATACGCTCTTCACTGAACTGGATAAATGCTATGGAGACTCCTCCACGCTGTTCAAGGCCAAAATTAGGAATATAAATTGTCTGCTTGTTTTCATGGTAGGCTGCTTCCGCAAGTATTTCGGCAACCGATTGTACTCCCTGGCCACCTTCACCTGCCAGCGCAATTCTTGTTAAAGCCATTTATTTATCCCCCTTTCCCAGGGGATTTTTCAGCTCCCCGACCGGGAAATACTCTTCCATTTCGTCTTCCAAGAAGTTCCAGGTCTGCTTGGCATTGGTTCTCCAGTTAGTAGGACAGGTAGATAAAACTTCGACAAAGGAAAAACCGTTACCTTCCATCTGATTACGCAGGGCATTTTTTATAAATCTTTTTAACTGTTTGTATTTACCTACGGTAGCCCTGGCTACGTAAGCATCGTCAGAAGTAAGTGCTGCAATAAACTCCGGCCCTTTGGTCGGATAACCGGTCAGTTCCACATCTCGGCCATAGGGAGAAGTCTCTGTTTTCTGGCCAGGAAGCGTAGTAGGAGCCATTTGTCCGCCGGTCATACCATAGTTGGTATTATTAATTAGTATCAGGGTGACCTTCTCATTTCTTACCGCTGCATTTAAAAGATGCTGGGAGCCAATGGAATAGCCTCCTCCGTCTCCCATATAACCAATACAGACCAGTTCCGGACGGGAGCGTTTTATCCCCACCATAACCGGAGTAGTTCTTCCGTGATGAGTCTGGGTGCTATCACAGGCAAAAAAGTCCCACGAAAGCAAGGAGCAACCTATATCACAACCAAACATCGTATTATCTTGAATTTCCAGCTCATCTATTACTTCCCCCAGAGCCTTAAGAACAATGCCATGCCCGCAACCGGGGCAGAACTTGTGAGGCTTTGAAGGTAAATACCATGACTTAGGCATTACTGGTGCAATCATTTTATTTCCTCCCCTCCTATAATACGCTCTTAACTTTATTTATTATGTCATAATCTACAATACCTACTGCTGGTTTGAATAAAGTCTCAATTTTAACAGTTTCGCCGTATAATTCTTGTTTAGTTAATCTATATAATTGTCCATAAGCCGATTCCGCGATTAACAGTTTCTTAGCCCCGCTTTTAGCTATGGCATCCCTTAATTGTTGTTGCGGGAAAGGCCTTAACGTGATGGGACGGAAATACCCGACTTTAATTCCCTGGGCCCGCAATGCCTTAACCGCGTCATCCGCTGCCCGGGAAACTACCCCATGACTGACTACTATCAAGTCGGCATCATCACATTGTTTTTCTTCATATTCAACTATTTCTGGAATAACGGCTTCATATTCAGCAGCAAATTTTAATACTACATCATAAAGCTCTTCTTCCAGGCTATAAATATTACATAGGTGAGCAGGCTCACGGTCTACTCCGATCTTTCCTCCCAGACCTATCAGCGGGTAGGTAGGAACCATTTCTATACCTTTATCCTGGGGATCATACATTTCCAATGGTTCCCGCATTTTTGCCTGATACCCGTCTCCCAATATAAAAACAGGGAATCTATATTTCCAGGCGGTATTAAAGCCCTTAATTACATAATCATATATCTCCTGATGACTGGCAGTAGAATAAACAATCCGGAAACCTTCACCATTTCCTCCATAGGTAGTAAGCGTTACTTCCTGCTGGGAATAAACTACTGTTCCTGAAGAAGGCCCACCTCTTTGCTGAATGATGGCTAACAACGGTAATCGCATTGCTTCTGCCATCCCAAAAGGTTCCTGCATTAATACATTTCCGGGACCAGCGGTAGCAGTAAAAGCTTTCTTGCCGCTTTGAACTGACCCACATACGGTAAATCCGGCTGATAATTCATCCTCCGTTTGCAAAAAACCTCTTCCCAATTTGGGAGCCATCCGGGTCCAATAATGCATAATCTCATTTTGCGGTGTAATCGGGTATCCAAACATCATATCCGCGCCCGCTGCCAGAGCCGCCCAGGCCGCAGTTTCGTTCCCGGTCATAAAAGACCTTCTAGGTTCGCCTATCACTTTTTGCATCTGTTAAAAACTCCCCTCCCATACCAATGGTTAAAGTTTGATTAGTTTATTGTGTATGTATTTTCTCAAAATCTTACCACATTGCTGCCGGCATGTATCTCCTAATAAATCTTACTGGTATACCTAATTCTTCCTTGTCTATTTGGCAGCGTAATCTTTCATCTACTACCATTGCCTCGACAGGTATCCCCAGGTCATTGGCCGCCTGAATAATTTCCTGGTTGCCTGCCTTAATCAATTCTACGGTAGTTTCATCAGCCAGATGGGTATTAGCAATAATCACATCTACTCTTCCCAGGCTTAAAACATATTCTTTAATTCTTTCACGACAATTTGTCATAGGCCGGGAATAATTTACCACGGCGAAGATTTTTAATTCCGGTGATTCGTAAGCACCTTCCACCAGATTAAGAGTTCTGGCACCATTTACTCCATAACCAATATCCATAATAATATCGCCATCATTCATCAAAGCCCAACGAGCCCGAGGATTCAGCATAGCACCGGTTTCCCCCAGTCCAAATGAATCTTCCTCGGAAAGACCAATAACGGTCAATCCTTGTGCTTCCAGATCTTTCTTTATGGGTCTGAGCGTATAAAAAGGCTCTACCGTATCCAGATCCACCAGGGTTACGAGACGTTCCTGCTCCTTCAGGTTTAGAGCCCGATTAATTGATATTTCGCTTTTACCGCTGGCATATTCTCCTATATAAGCTTCTACAATTCTGCCTGCATTATTTACTAAGACTATCACACCTCCTAAAATACACCAACATATAAACTCTACTTAAAGTAATTGTTGTAAGTATATAATATTTACTAAATGTGAGTCAATAATTATATTGTATACAGTAAATAATACTCATATTTAATCTAAATGATATACTTATATCTAGCTGTTTTAAAAATTTAAATGTCTTTATTGTTGTTATTATGTAAGACCTGATTAATAAATATCCCTGTACAAAAAAATAAGCGGACTTGATTCCGCCTATTCCTGCCTTTTTATCTGATTAATATCTGAAAACAAATAATTAGAATAATGCCTGGTATACCTAGAAAACCGGCA
>JBDKUD010000376.1:0-1984 GCA_039679805.1 Syntrophomonas sp.
GGTTAAGTATCGTGATAATTCTGAAAGCTATCTGTTTTTAACAGCCTGTCACCCTGTTTTCAGTACTGCCGGCAAACTTCATTATACAATAAGTGCTAATTATCCTGGTGTAGCACGTAAACTTGTGGAAGAAAGAACCGGAACATTAAATTCATTATTTTTACAAGGTACCGCCGGAGATGTCAACCCAAAAGATAATGGGGAGTACATCACCGGTGAAAAACTGGCGAACGAAGTGATAGCAGTTCTGGGCAGACCTATGTATAAAATTGAAGGACCGATATCATTTTATCTTGATACAATAAATATTCCTGTCACACCATGGACCAAAGAGGAAATCGCAACATATAAAGCACAAAACCTTGCCAAACCCGGAGATATTTATGCTGAAAAAAATGTCAAGTGGTGCGATCTGATGTCAAAATACTATAGCGACGGCACAATGCCTTCATCAATGCCGGTATATGTTAATACTCTTAATATAGGGAACTGGAAACTTGTCGGATTTTCAAGAGAAACAACAACAGGATATGGTTTAGGGGTTAAAAATCTCTGGCCGGATAAGCTGGTATCAGTTGCGGGCTATACAAACGATGTGTCAAGTTACCTGCCGACACACATGCACATTGATGCACAAACATATGAGGGTCTGGACTCATTTTTCTGGTATGGGATGCCAAATGTATTTCCACGGAATGTTGATGACATCATCCTTAACAGAATAAAATCACTGAATCGTTAATACTTTCTTACTATTTTTAGCACCGCAACTCACATATGTTCCGGATTATATTAATTTATTCTAAATGGAAAGATTAAAAAAGGTTTACAAAGATGTCTCCAGCCCTATTATTATTATCGGAGCACTGTTTTTCGTATTCGGTTTCATCACATGGCTGAGTGCCGTATTGGTTCCCTATCTTAAAATAGCATGTGAATTAAATAATTTTCAATCATATCTGGTAGCCTTCTCGTTTTATATAGCTTACTTCTTCATGTCGGTTCCCTCAGGGTGGTTTCTGGAATACACCGGTTACAAGAAAGGGATGACTGCAGGTTTGGTAATAATGGCTGTTGGCTCTATCATCTTTGTGCCTGCAGCTCTGACCAGGACCTATGGGCTTTTTCTGACAGGATTATTCATCCAGGGAGCAGGCATGGCGTTACTTCAGACTGCTTCCAATCCTTATGTTACCATCATCGGCCCCATAGAGAGCGCTGCAAAACGAATCAGCATAATGGGAATATGCAACGGCGTTGCCGGTGTACTGGCACCTGCAATTCTTGGATTTATAACACTGAAAGGTGCTGATGAAATCGTTCAGAAGATAAAAACCATGACGATTGAGCAAAAAAATCTGGAGCTTGACATGCTTGCTTCCCGGGTTATCCTGCCTTATATTCTTATTATGATTTCATTGCTCCTTCTGGCAGTCTTTCTTTATTTTTCAAATCTTCCCGATATAAATGCCGAAGAAGAAAATGCAATGGTTGATGAAGGATCTTCCGGTAAGACAAGCATATTCCAGTTTCCCCATCTTTTGCTTGGTGTCTTTACAATATTTTTATACACGGGAGTAGAGGTTATTGCAGGAAATACAATAATAAGTTATGGCGTGTACCTTGATATCCCTATCGCTACCGCTAAATTTTTCTCTTCATTTACAATATTTGCCATGCTGGTTGGTTATGTAGTCGGCATAATTGCAATTCCAAAATACCTTGAGCAGAAAAATGCTCTTATCATATCATCAGTTCTGGGACTGATATTTATTTCAATGGCATTACTAACTCATGGATTTACATCCGTTATGTTCATAGGTTTGCTGGGATTGGCTAACTCATTGATGTGGCCGTCAATATGGCCCCTGGCAATTACTGAATTAGGTCGTTTTACAAAGATCGGTTCTTCAATGATGGTAATGGCTATATCAGGTGCTGCAGTTATTCCATTGTTGTACGGACGTATCGCTGATGTCAGCAC
>JBDKUD010000255.1:0-2357 GCA_039679805.1 Syntrophomonas sp.
GAAGGACACAGATTTATTTATTAAAATTAAGAATAAAAATTCATCATTATTTAGCTTGCCAGATATGGAGATAGTAATAATATCGGAACCAGGTAAAATATAAAATGTTGTGACTGCCAGAAGGAAAGCGATTGCTTTCCTTTTTTGCTATAAAAACTTGGTTGAAATTATAACTCTATTTTCTACTCCTCTTGTCCGACCCCTAACCCCCCTCACTCATTACTACCCCCCATTATTGTAGGCACAACCATCAATGAATATTAGTATTACTCCAGTATTCATACAATAAATAATCTGTGTCCTTCCAACTTAAATCTGTGTAAATCTGTGTTGAATTTTATCTCGATTAATTTGACACAATTTACCTCAAGGAATCAGGATTATGTAAGCGAATTTAGTAAATATAAACTATTTATCAAAGGAGTACATAATCTTGAAAAGAAAATATTTCGTGTTAATATCTGCAGCCATGCTTTTGGTACTGATATTATCTTGTAGTGCATTTGCCTATCTGAATAGTAATATTGGTATTAGAATTAATGGTCAGTCCCGGTATTTCCAGCCTCCGGCGGAAATATTGAATAACCGGACTATGGTTCCCATCCGGTTTATTATTGAAGATGAGTCCCTAAAAGGACAGGTTACCTGGGTCAATGAAATGAGAAAAGTTATAATAAGCTGCCGGGAAAAAGAAATTGAATTTATTATCGGCAGCCGGGAAGCAAAGGTAAACGGAAAAACATATTATCTCGATACTGCTCCCTATGTACATAACAATCGGACTTTTGTTCCCTTACGATTTATTGCCGAGCAATTAGGAGCAGTAGTAGGTTGGAATAACTGGAATCGTGAAGTCACTATTGATTTTAACCAGCCAGCCAATCGGGTATTTGCTTATTATTACCGGAATTCCTCAGAATTTAAGGAAAATGCCGATTTGTTTACAGATGTAGCTTTTAGATGGTTCCAGACTAATGGCAGCGGTGACCTGTTCTATGAGTATCAGGATAATTATGATGAGATGCTCGCCTTTGCCAAGTCCAAGGGTATTAAATGCCACGCCAGTGTGGTATTAATGGACAAAACTGCTCTGCACGAATTGCTATCCAGCCCGCAGAATCGGGCTAACTTGGTGACAAATCTGGTTAAGAAAGTAAATAACAGTGGTTATGATGGAGTCAATATTGATTTTGAATTTATCCCCTCTGATGATAAGGGGCTTTTCAATACCTTCCTGAGTGAACTAAAAACGGGGCTGGGTCCTAACAAAACCTTGTCAGCGGCGGTTTTTGCCCGCACTAGTAGCGATAAATGGGCTACTGGCTATGATTATCAACAAATAGGTGAAATATCGGACTTTGTAGTGGTAATGGCCTACGATTACCACTACAAAACCAGTGCTCCCGGGCCGGTTGCTCCGCTGTGGTGGGTAAAGAATGTAGTTGCCTATATGACTGACATTATGCCGCCTAATAAAATTCTGCTGGGAGTTCCGACTTATGGATATGATTGGGCATCAGGGTTAACTACTGCTACGGTAACTTTAAATAAGCTTAATACCATACGGCAGAACTATCAGGTTACTGAGCATTTTGATACAGAATCGGCAAGTCCCTACTACACTTATACAGATAACAATGGTGTTTGGCATCAGATATGGCTGGAAAATGAGGTGAGCCTGGCAGCCAAAATGAAAGTTGCGACGGACAACCATCTAGCGGGAATATCTTTCTGGCGTATAGGTAATGGATTTACTGATTTATATGACCTTTTGGAGAAAACTCAGAACAAGTAAAGCTGATTTGCCAGCAGTTTAATGTACAGGTATAATGAGATCAAAATCAAATAGCTTTTTACGGTCATAGTAGTCTCGGTAAAAGCCGGGATTACGGGGAACAGGTTTCTAAGTCTCGCGGATATGAAGCCTTTTCTATGAGAATCCGGTTTACTGGGGTGGGTAGCCTTTTTATAGGCTACCCACTTTTTTATTTCTGCGTACAGGAGGTGAGAATAATGGAAGAACTTAAAGCTCAAGTTAAGAGGGAACTAATGCGTACTCTATTCTGGGCGATACTGGCTATATCTGTTTCTATTGGGTTTGTAAAGATACTATTCTAATAGTTGCTGAAAACAGTAAGATTTGGAGTTGATAATTTCGATGTTTTTCTGGCTTTCCATTCTAATATTTATAGGGACCTATATTCTTATAATGACTGAGAAAATTCACCGGACAGTAGCTGTAATACTAGGTAGCACTCTGGTAATGGCGATAGGAGTTATTAGCCAGGAGGAAGCAATTAAATCGGTAGACTTTAATACCATATGGCTTTTAATAGGTATGATGATTATTGTAGGTA
>JBDKUD010000174.1:0-11322 GCA_039679805.1 Syntrophomonas sp.
GAATCTGCGGAACCCATTCCTGAAGTTTCTCATGTATGTTATTGTCACGGGCCCTATCAACTACCAAAATCCTATCTTCACCCAATTGCACCCCAATATTATAAAGACCCTGTTTATCATCTGAACCAACTATTAATCCTTCATATTCTTCCTTTGCATAAGAGCCATTTTTTAAAAACTGTTCCTTGCTCATTATTTTATCTTTTTGACTTTGCATATTAAGGCCTCCTTATTGTAAAAGTTGATTATACTTTTTGTTATTTTATCCAGAAGACCATTTTCTATGTATTTATTTCAAATCTAGTTTTAGTTCTGACTAATCATAGCCTGTCGGACCAACTATTGCCTCGTATATGAGCAGCTTAAAAAGTAAAAACTTATTATACAACTAAGAAAGGAGGTTTTTGAAGATGGCAAACAAGATATTAGTCCCTGAAGCCAAAGCCGGAATGGACAAATTTAAGACTCAATCCGCCAAGGAAGTTGGAGTTACTTTAAAGCCAGGTTATAACGGCGATCTAACCTCTAGACAAGCAGGCAGTATCGGTGGGCAGATGGTTAAGAAAATGATTCATTCCTATGAACAAGGTCTCCATTAAGTGAACTCATTATAAATCGGGGCGGTCCTGAACAGAAACCAGGAACCGCCCCACGTTTTTTTATAGATAAAAATACTGATACTCATTCCATTATGAATAGTTTCTAGATGAAATCCCATTAGCTGGTAACCCTTTATAATACTATTTCATAGAATAGAGTGATTTCAAATAAAGGGGGGTAGAAAAGTTGGCTTTTATTAATTTTGGAAGCCGGGTTTTACAACTCGGCATGTCAGGTACTGATGTTGAAATCCTACAATTCTTATTAAATAATTTACCCATCACTTCGCCTGTCACCCAAGATTCCGTTTTTGGTCCTATGACCGAAGCAGCCGTGAAAAAGTTCCAGGAATATTTCGGTCTTACCGTTGATGGTATAGTCGGCAAGAATACGTTCCTATTCTTAGGACAGCAAACTGGTCCCTATCTTCCGTCTGGAGCCGTCGTATTCGGGTCCAGGACTTTAAGCAAAGGTTCATTCGGCAGAGATGTATGGGTACTGCAAAATCGCCTGGCCAGTACCGCCAAGAAATATGCCCTGGCATTAGGCGGACCGGCCGATAGCCAGTTTGGTCCCAAAACTCAAGCTGCCGTTAAGTTATTTCAAAAAGATAATGGCCTAACACCGGATGGAATTGTAGGACCGGATACTTTTATGCAGCTGTATCGCAAAACTCAAATGGGTGGTAGATACTTGCAGAAGGACAAATTCGAACGCAATCAGGGCTATGATGTTTACTTTTTACAGTCACATCTGAAAGATCTTGGATTTAACCCCGGGGCTCTGGATGGTAAATTTGGACCGGCAACCCAGCTGGCAGTAAAAGCTTTGCAAAGGTCAGTGGCTATTTCACCAGATGGGGTAGTTGGCCCTCAAACTTATTATCATCTTGCTCCCGTCTAAATCTCATCTATGCACAAAAAAACGGGCACCTTATTGAGGTGCCCGTTTCTCCATTTAGCATTTTTTGGTTACTTAGGTTTATTCATTACCTGTCCCAACTGTCGGGTGAGTTCAGGTACGACTTCGTACAAATCCCCAACAATTCCATAATTGGCTACATCAAAAATGGGTGCATTTTCATCATTATTAATAACACCTATTACTCTGGCATCACGAATACCGGTAATATGTTGTATCTGTCCAGAAATCCCCAGGCCTAAATAAAGATCCGGTTTAACCTGTTTCCCCGATAAACCTATACAAGTGTCTTCTGGTAACCAGTGTAATTCTTCAGAAATTGGCCTGGTACAACCTATTTCTCCTCCCGCTGCTTCAGCCAGGTTTCTGATGAGTGCCAGGTCCTCTTGTTTCTCCAGACCCCGCCCTGCACATATCACTACCTTCGCCTCCGTTAAACTGCCAGCTGAACGATCTTTAGGTTTTCTAGCCAGTACCTTTGTCACTGCCAAAGGAGGTGCCGGAAGTTCCCGTATTTTCCCCTCATGATTATATTGCGTGCAGGCAGTTTCAAATACCCGGGGCGCAATAGTAGCCATCTGGGGACGCTCTTGGCATCTAACTTTTTGTATAGCGGCCCCCCCAAAAATCAAACGCTGCATTTCCAGCCATCCGGTCTCTTCATCAAATCTCAAAGCTGTACACTGGCTGCACAATCCGGTGTTAAGCCGCGCAGCGATACGAGCTGCCATATCTCTTCCTCTTAAAGTGCCCGATATTAAAAAAGCATCGGGTTCTTCATTACGGGCCTCGTCAACTATCACCGGTATATAAGCATCAATCGTTTGATCTGAAGGTAAATCCGGTAAAACTAAAACCTCATCTGCTCCATAAGCTATGTATTCCTGTGCAAGCTCCCGGTTGTTTATAAGGAAAACGGTCAACCCGGTACCCATCTTATCTGCCAGATCTTTCCCAATGTTTAGGAGTTCCAAGGTTTGGTCACGATTTTCTGCCAGAATCCAAACTCCAGCCATTCATCTCACCCCCCTTACAATAATTATTCTCAGGTGGAAAAGCCGAACCTTGCCATTAGGTATCAGTAATTATCATTTTTAGTCGGAGTTTTTAGAGCCCCCAACTTTCTCTAATATTTTTCTGCTCCTGCCTTCATATTAATATTTTTCTAATTATCTAGTATCGTTTTTATCCAATAACTCCTTCTTTTAAAAGCGCTTCCACAAATTCTTTAATCCCCGCCGAATCCGGAGTGAATTTGGTGCAATGGCGTTCTAATGTAGCAGCCAGTATACCCGTAGTCGCTAAATGCGATTCTGGGATTGCGGTCAGATCTTCTCCGGTAATATTAACAACCGGTTTTTTAGAAGCTGCCAGGGTATCTTTAAGCCCCGGAATCCTGGGAGAATTAATATCCGGTAATACTGTTACCAGAGCCGGTAAACCGACAGATATTACCTCAATGCCATCCTCCATCTTGCGTTCCGCCACTACCTGCCGGTCTGTAATTTCCAGCTTGGAAACAAATGAGATACAGGGAATACCCAGAATTTCTGCCAACCTCGGTCCAACCTGCTGGGCATATAAATCGCTGGAACCTTCGCCGCAAATTATTAAATCATACTCCAACCTTGAACCAATAACCTCGGCCAAGATAGAAGCTGTCTGGGACGGTTCCAGGTTTTCAAAGGAGGGATCATTGATAAATACTGCCTTTTCAGGTCCGCGTGACAGAGCATCCTTTATTCCTTTGGTAGCATCAGGTGACCCTAATGTTACGGCAACCACACTGCCCCCGTTTATATCTTTAAGCCGCATGGCTTCCTCAATAGCATTACGGTCATAATCACTGAGCTTATAATCTGCCCATTCCAGGTCGAGTTCCTTAGAAGGCCCTACCTTTATATAAGCTTCATCTATAACCCATTTAAAGCAGGTTATAATATTGAGCAAGATGTATCACCTCACTTTGTCTTCCCTAATTTGAATTGCTTAACGCAGGACACTTCCGGCTATTACCATACGTTGAGCTTCTGAAGTACCTTCATAAATTTCAGTTATTTTGGCATCACGCATGAGACGTTCCACCTTTTGGCCTTTAATATAACCATAACCGCCGTGAATCTGTACAGCCTTGGCAGCATGCTTGGAGGCCATTTCTGCTGCAAACAATTTGGCCATAGAGGCTTCTTTACTATATGGTTGTCCCTGATCCTTTAAATAAGCCGCATAATAAGTCAGGAACCGGGCAGCAGTAATATCAGTAGCCATATCTGCTATCATCCACTGAATAGCCTGGTTTTTGGATATAGGTTTACCAAATTGAATTCTTTGCTTGGAATACTTTATGGATTCATCCAGTGCCGCCTGAGCAATTCCTACCGCTTGAGCAGCTACCCCAATTCGACCGTTGTCAAGGGTTTGCATGGCAATCCGGAAACCCTGCCCCTCTTTGCCTAAAAGATTTTCTTTAGGAACCCGGCAGTCTTTTAAAATAATTTCCGAGGTCTGAGAAGCCCTGATACCCATTTTCATAAAATGTTCCCCTACTTTTAGTCCCGGGGCCTCTTTGGGTACTATAAAAGCACTCATTCCTTTAGCAGCTCCGGCTGCCTTGTCAGTAACCGCAAAAATTACAAATGTATCTGCTACCGGTCCGTTGGAAGTAAAGGTCTTGGTCCCATTCAGAACATATTCATTCCCATCCAGAACAGCAGTAGTTGCCCCTGCACCCACATCCGTACCGGCTCCCGGTTCAGTCAGAGCAAATGCCCCAATGTGCTGTCCTTTGCAAAGTGGTACCAGGTACTTTTGTTTCTGTTCTTCACTGCCGAAATTATAGATTGGGCCGCTGGCCAAACCAATATGGCAAGAGAGAGTAAACCCGGTGGCAGCACAAGATCTGGAAAGTTCCTCAATTACACTGGCATAAGTAACATAATCAACACCTGCCCCCCCATATTCCTGGGGATACGGCATTCCCATCCAATCACCCTCTGCCAATTTGGCAATTACTTCTGCCGGGTAACGGCTATTTTCATCAATTTCCACTGCAATCGGATCTACATACTGTTTAGCAAATTCCCGCATGTTTTCACGAATTAATTCTTGTTCTTCGGTAAGTTTGAAATCCACCCAATACATCTCCTTTCCTATATACCAATGATAACTTCACGCTTCTCCAATAGTAATTAAATTTAATGAATGACCTTTGGAAAAGGCTAGAATACATCTTTGTCTGAATTCTATCGAAAGAGCAAATACTTTGTCAACCATTAATTTGCATGCCAAGTAATAGGTTAAAACCTCCCTTATGACCCGGGGTTGATTCTATGTAATAGATCTTTCAAAGTGTTGGACTGGGCAGTATTCAATTCCTTTAAGGCTTTTTCATTAGCTTCTATTATAGCTTGAGACAGTGGACCTTCTAACTCCTTACCTGCATCGGTAAGTAAAACTTTGAGCGCCCGCCGGTCTTTGGGATCAACCTGTTTTTCTATCAAGCCCTTCTGTTCTAGACGGTCCAGAAGACCTGTTACAGTAGAACCATCCAGATAAAGCCGTTCTGCTATCTGTCTGGCAGTTTGACCATTTTCATCCCACAGGCACTTCAGTACTGCATACTGACCGGGAGTAACCCCGAATGGTGCTAATTTCGCTTTGAATAGTTGGTGTACTGATTGCTGGGCTTTGGTTAGTACAAAATTAAAACACTGTTCCAGTTCCATAGGTGTTATTCTCCTTAACAAAAAACTAGTATCGTAAAGTTATATAGCCTAAGTGTAAGGTATTTTTGCCCGGTATTCAATAAATATGATAGTAAGGAAAATTTTATACTATTGGTATAATGAGCCCCCATTACTATTATGGTTATCAATCAACAAATAACATCATGATATTTAATAAAAAGGAGGATTTTATCGACTAATGCAAGAAAACATAAGCGGATTGCCGCAATTGATATTACTAAACTTCCAGGCGACATAAGATAGACTCGATAATCATAATCCTTGTGAAAGGATGGTCGAATTATTATGGGCAAAGCTGATTTTCAGGTTACTTTCTGGGGAGTACGCGGTTCTAGGCCAGTGCCAGGCCCATACACCCTAAAGTACGGTGGCAACACTCCTTGTGTACAGGTACAAATTGGCAAACGTATGTTGATAATGGACGCTGGAACGGGAATATGCGGACTGGGACAGCACTTGTTAACCAGCTCTCAACCTGTTTATGGAGATGTTTTTATTACCCATACCCACTGGGATCACATTCAGGGTTTTCCCTTCTTTAGTCCTGCTTTTAAGGGGACCAACTGTTTTATACTTTATGGTCAGGGAAAACTTGACCAAACTTTTGCTGACCTAATGAAGCGGCAAATGATGTTTTCATATTTTCCAGTGAGTCTGGATGAAATGGGAGCAGCTATTAATTTTTATGAATTGAGCAGTGGTAAAGTAATTGACCTGAAAGATGACATCCTGGTTAAAACGTTTCCCAATAATCACCCCGGAGGCGGCCTATCCTACCGCATTGATCATAAAGGCCGCTCCTGTTGCTATATCACTGATTATGAACATAGCTATCCTATTGATACGGGGCTGATAAATTTTGTTAAGGGAACTGACCTTTTAATATATGATAGTAATTTTACTGACCAGGAGTATGCCGGTCATGACCCATATTCTTACAATGTAGGTTGGGGTCATTCCACCTGGCAGGAAGGCATTAAACTGGTTAAAGCCGCCGAGGCCAGAAAACTAGTTCTTTTCCACCATGCAAATTTCCGTACTGATGATGATATAGACCGTATTGAGCAAGATGCACAGAAGCAATACACTAACCTTCTGGCAGCCAGGGAGGGAATGATAATAGAATTATGAAAACATACAGTTCGGAATTACTTGATCAGGTTAAAGAGATTCTTAATATTGGTATTGCCTTGTCCGTAGAAAAAGACCATACCCGTATTCTCGAAATGATTGTTACCGAAGCCAGAAGAATTACTGCGGCAGATGGCGGTACCCTTTATTTACGCAATGGTGATTTTCTGACTTTCAAAATAATTCAGACCGAATCTATGCATATTTTTAAAGGCGGGCAAGGAGAACCGGTTGATTTACCTCCGGTTCCTATGGCTAAAGCTAATGTATCGTCTTATGTCGCTCTTACTAATAAAAGTGTAAACATACCTGATGTTTACCAAGCAGAAGGATTCGATTTTTCGGGACCTATGAAATATGACCAGATTACCGGTTACCGCACTGTCTCGATGCTGGTAATACCGCTGGAAAACCATGTCCGGGAAGTAATCGGAGTCTTGCAGTTAATTAATGCCCGTAATGAGAATGGTGACCTCATTCCCTTTGCTCCCTATTTTGAAAAGGTTATATCCTCATTAGCATCTCAGGCAGCCATCTCTCTCACTAATAACCAGCTTCTGGCAGATATTGAAAGGCTTTTAAACTCCTTTGTAGAGGTAATGGCAACTGCTATTGATTCCCGTACTCCCTATAATGCCAATCACACTAGAAGAGTAGCCCTTTTGGCTGGTGAGCTGGCCCGGGCCATTGATAAATCATCTGATGGTATATGGGCCAATGAGGTTTTCAGTGATGAACGTATCACTCAATTGGTAATGGCGGGATGGTTGCATGATGTCGGGAAAATTGCCACCCCTCTATCGGTTATGAATAAGGCGACCCGGTTGGAAGGAAGAATAGAACTGGTTTTACAGCGTCTGGATTACATATACTCCAGCTTGAAAGCAAAATATCTGGATAAAAAGCTGGCCATGTTTATTGAAAAAAATGAAGATGAATTACCACAACTAGAAAAGGAATGGAGTGAACAGCAAGCTCGGGTGGACGATGCCCGGGAACTCATAATAAAAGTCGATAACCCGGCAACCTTTGTTGATAAAGATATATTAAAAACATTACAGGAAATAGCAGCTTTTACTTATTTCGATCCCAGCGGCCGGGAGTATCCCTGGTTATCTGCTTCTGAGCTTACTGCCCTAAGTGTGGTTAAGGGAACTCTGACTGAAGAGGAACGCCGAATAATGGAAGATCACGTGATAATAACCCAGCGGATGCTGGCTAAGATACCCTTTACCGGCAAATTAAAGCAGGTACCTTATTTTGCTGGTATTCATCATGAACATCTGAACGGCAATGGTTATCCACTGGGTCTTAAAGGAGAAGATATCCCCCTGGAAGGCAGGATTTTGGCCCTGGTTGATGTTTTTGATGCTCTAACCGCTTCTGACCGACCTTATAAAAAAGAAATGCCTTTGGAACAGGCTCTAAAGATTCTAGGATTCATGGTTAAGGATGGAGAACTAGATGGTGATTTATTAGACATCTTTAGCCGCTCCAAAGTCTGGGAACAGATCGAAGATTAATCTTCTGTAAACTATACGGCGTTTACCAGGCTGACGGTACTATCCGGATAAGTTCGGTGTAAAATAACTTCTTCACCAACCAAACAACCATGGTCCATTAGAATATTGCTTATAGTATTTTGGGCTAATTGGGGATGATTGTTTTTCTGACTCAGATGGGCCAGAAAAACCTGCATAACCTTCTGGCGAGGAATTCCAGCCAGAACTTGGGCAGCTTCAAGGTTGGATAAATGTCCAACCTTACTCTTTATACGTTGTTTCAGAAATTGTGGATAAGGCCCGGTTCTTAACATTTCCACATCATGGTTGGCTTCCAAGATTACTGCATCTGCCCTAGCCAGAGCTTTTTCCACTATAGGAGTAGTTACTCCCAGATCCGTTGCCAGTACGCATTTAAAATCCCGGTAATAAAAGCAAAACCCGACTGGATCCACCGCATCATGGGAAATAGCAAAAGGCATTATTTGCACATCTCCTACCCCTAGGCTATCCCCTAGTTCCCGGCAACATGAACCGGGTAGTTTATGGCAGCAGGGTATAGCCTCCCAGGTGGCCGGGCGGGCATATACCGGCAACTGATGTTTTCTTACCAGTACATCCAGGCCCTTAATGTGGTCAGAATGTTCATGGGTGATTAAGATCCCATCCAAATCCGTAACCTTAATTCCCACCTCCGCCAGTCCCCGCTCAATACGTCGGGCACTAATGCCGGCATCAATCAGGATTTTATGTCCTCCCATTTCAATAAAAACTGCATTGCCAGTACTCCCACTGGCTAATATATGTATCTGCATAAAATTCTCCACTCCGTACTTTATGTGTCCTTAGAAGTTATGTCATAAACCATAAGTCAGCGCCTGGCCCTCATTTGAATATTATACATTACATCCGCCTTGAGAAATATAATTTCAAAGTTTACAGTAGTTATATATATAAAAATTTATTAATTTTGTAAGAAAGTGATCTGTCAAAGTGTCATATATAACATAGGGCCCGGAAGGGAGGGATTAAACTGCGCAAAGGCTATAGCCAGGCTGAAGCTGAAAATTTCTTTAATCAGGAATATCCATATTTATATCGCTATGCAGTTTATTTGGTGAAAAACGAATCAACTGCTCAGGACTTGTGCCAGGAAACTTTTATTCGCTGGTTTAATCTTTCCCATTCCCACGAAATCGAAATGCCCCGGGCATGGCTTAAAAAGGTAGTGAGCAACCTGGCCTTTAACCATTTACGACATCAGAAAATTCAGTTAAAGTGGGAAATCGGTTACCGGGAAAACTGTCTCCCGGAAAGTACTAACATGACACAGGACCTGACCAGGATTGAGGTAGAAGATGTACTATCTTCTCTGCCCTGGAAGGACCAAATGTTATTGAAGATGAAAATGGCCGGCCTGTCGTACAAAGAAATTGCGGAAATTATGAATGTATCCAAAGGTTCGGTGGGCACTATGCTAATGAGGGCCATGAACAAATTTAAAAGTAGTTATGCAGGAAAGGAGGTTAACCAGAATCATGAATTGTCCAAACGAAAGCCAACTTTTACTATATTTGGAGAAGGAACTGGCAACTGAGGAAAGCCTGCAAATAAAATCTCATCTTGAATCCTGTAGAGATTGTTCTCTTAAACTTGCCAAAGTGCAACAGACCCTGGACTTCACCTGCCGGCAAATGCACTGTCTTACTAATTCGATGACTGAGACCAATTTTCATGGGCAGGAACAAGTCTGGAATAATCTTCGCCGGCAAATGTCCAAAAATAAAAAGGAGGTTAATTTGATGAAAATCAGAAAAATGGCTGTTGCAGCAGCTGTGGTATTAGCCCTGGTTATGGTAGGATCGATACCCTCGGTGCAAACAGCAGCCGCTAATTTTTTAAAAGTATTCCGGGTAGAAAATGTCCAAACTCTTACATTGGGACCGAACGATATGGCTCAGATTGAACAAGCCTTAAACCAGGGGGGAACAAATCTTAACCTGGATAATTTCGGGAACATACAGTCCGAAGGTAAACCAGAGGAAACACGTTTGGATTATAGTGAACTGGGCAGTCTTGGCTTTTCGATCAAACTGCCGGCAAATGTTGATTTGCCAACAGGTGAATACAGCTTGCAAAAAGTACCGGCACTAAAAATAACCCCTGATGTGGATAAAATTAATCAGCTAATAACCTCGCTGGGAAGTGATTGTCTCCTCCCCCCGTCTCTTAACGGGCAAACTTTTCAAATCAAGATGGGCGATTCGCTGGTAGCTTCATATAAAGATTTCCGGTTAATACAGTGTTCCACTCCTGAACTAGAAGTGCCCGGAGATGTGGAAGCAGCAGAAGTAGCCAAATCCTTGATAGCTCTGCCGATTTGGCCGGATAATGTCAGAAGGCAGCTGGAATCGGTTAGTGATTGGGAAAACACTATATTAATACCTGGAGAAAATCTTGAAAAGGTTACGATCAATGGCCAGGATGCGGTATTAATGAATAATAATAATCAGCTGATCTGGCAGGAAAGCGGAACATTATTTATTTTAGAAGGCCAATCCAACCAAGATATTGACTTAGTAGCAATAGCAAAATCGTTGAGGTAATAAAATGCTGGTAGAAACTATCGACTTGACCAAAAACTACCGCGAAAATATTATAGCCTGTAAGAAGATCTGCCTTTCCCTGGAGGAAAGGCAGGTCTTTGGACTGCTCGGTCCTAACGGAGCCGGTAAAACCACTCTGGTCAAAATGCTGCTGGGACTGGTGTGGCCCACTTCCGGCCAGGCCTTGATAAAGGGTAAACCAGTGAATATTCCGGCCACCAGAAAAACCACCGGTTATCTGCCTGAATTGTTCCGTCTCTACGAATGGCTAACAGCAGAAGAACTACTACTTTTCTATGCTCGCAGCTACGAGCTGCCGGTTCGCGATCAGAGAAAAGCCATCAGCGATGCATTGGAGATAGTGGGCCTGAAAGGCCGGGAGCGGGAGAAAATCCAGGGTTATTCCAAAGGAATGCAGCAGCGTCTGGCACTGGCGGGAGCAATTTTGCACCATCCCGATCTATTGTTCCTGGACGAGCCTACCTCAGCTCTTGATCCGATCGGCAGGCGGGATATACGTGATCTAATAAGCATACTGAAAAATAGGGGCACGACCATATTTTTAAACAGTCACCTTTTAAGTGAAGTGGAAATGACCTGTTCCCACCTGGGATTTATTAACCACGGACAACTGATAGCACAGGGGCAAATAGAAAACTTCCTGCAGGATAGTCACGAAGTAACTGTTGAAGCCGATAATATTGATCCCGATTTACTATCCCGGTGGAAAAATGAGCAACTATTAATAGAATGCAGTGGAGAGAAGATAGTTCTTAAAGTAGAAAATAAATCTGAGGTACCGGCAATTGTAAGCGA
>JBDKUD010000143.1:0-2799 GCA_039679805.1 Syntrophomonas sp.
GATCCCGACGAATACGCCCGGCAGCTTTATGCCTGCGGCTATGCCACTGATCCTAATTACGCGAAAAATTTGATCAAGATCATGGACATGTACGGACTGAGAGAAATGGCCGAGGAGTTGTTGGCAGTATAGAATGACGGCAGGAAGATATCTTACGTTCTCTACCGGTTATAAATCGATTTGGGGAGAGATGCCCTACCCTGTGGTATTTCATTATCAATAATTTTATAAGGTGTCAAGAGAATTGCCCCCTTGACACTCTGATTTTGTGAACCCTTTACTTAACCTCCATGAGAGCAGGGGCTTGGTCGGAATGAAATATCATGTTGCCTGACTTATCTTTTTTCGCCTGTATTTTTTCTTTCTCTTTTTCGAACCTTATCAGATCATATTTATATTTTCCGTTATAAGCGATACCGATCAGCGTTTTATAGGGGCAGGGGGCACAGCCTTTTGCCCCGCACAATATGTATACCTTTGTAATGCTCAGAAAATACAAAAGCCCCGGTTTTTAATTCCGAGGTTTTTGGTTTAAGCACTCGGGTTTTTGCATCAGTCAAACAACATTACGTACGTCCCCCTGATCCCGATTGCCTCTTAACTGCATATTATTATAACACATCCTGCAAGTAATTGCATAGGAATTTTCTTCCTTGATTAGCTAAATGGGGCTATTATCCTTATATTATTCGTCTTACTTGAGCCTTTATTGTATGTATTTAAATTATCTTATCCTCTCTTATGGGAAGTGACAGAATTGCCGATAGCCTTTATTAACGGAGCGCCTTGCCGGACGCAGCGTTCCAGAAGTCGTTTTCTTGGACGATGATTATCAGATATCCGGCCTTGCGCATTTTCATGGCTTGTTCCACCTTGCGCCCATAGCAGGAAAAAGCCCAGCAGGGGCTGCCCTCATTTGCCACCACCAGAAAATCGGTCTCTCCGGTAACCCGGGTTTCATACCGGCCTCCCAGAGATTCGATCTTATTTTTAATTTCAAAGCGGGAGGCCAGGGGCGATTTACCGCTAAAAGAAAAAGTCTTGTTAGTGAACGAAATCACCGGGTCTATTGTACATACACCCGAAGTATTCATGGCGTTCTTTAATTCGGAAAGCTCTGCCGGGTTGAGATTATAAGATGTTTTTAAATCAATAAATTCGGCAAAGAACACTTTTAGAAAATTTATTTCCTCCGCAGAAAGAAGCCCGTCTTTCATAAAATTCCCAATGAGGCTGCACAGTTCATCGTAGGGATAGGCTCCGGTCAAATGATGGTTTTCCCCCAACCAGGCTTCTAATAGTTCGATTTCCCTGGTTTCAATTTTGTTGTCAGCCATAATGCCATGCAATATCCCCTGCAAACGTTGAATATCGCTGGCCACCAGGTCGTAGTAAGGATTGTCGCCGGAGGTGTACATACTGCATAGCCACAATATATCCGCCTTCTCCTCCTCATCAATATACCGGTCGGAAAGGGCGGCGCTAATTACGTCTACCAGTTCCGAGAAAGAATGGAAGGATAAGCTGTCCCGGTACAGATTAAACCAGTGGTTTAACTCATTGACCTCTTCCGGGCTGATAACTCCGTCAATGGCTATTCCTTTTAATAGGCCTTCCAGGGTGTTAAAGGCCTTTTCCACTTCACTCATAAACATGAATTTACCGAATTCCCGGTAATAGCTGCCCGAAGACACTGCCTTCACCTGCCTGATACAAAGTTGGGTGGGTTTATATGATCATAATGTTTTCTACCCGGAGGGTTTAATTGCCTTTAAAGAACTGACATTTTTCAAACCTGTCGGCTGATCAAGATATTAAAATAACGAAGCCGGTCTGAGTAAGTACTTTATTAAAAATACCTGCAGCCGTGTGCCTTATGGCCTGGCCCTTGCCATCTGTGAGAAATCCGATTAACAAAATTTTAGAACATGGAGTATGGAGGTTTCGATGAAGACTATTATTCACAATAATAATGTTGCCGTCTTAGAGCGGGTATAACACTCCTATCTCATTTATACATGCAATAATATTCCCCTTTCAAAGATTTGGTTTTATTATACAATTAATGGTTAAGGTATGAGGCAGCACAACTCCAATTGGAAAGGAGCAGTTGGATTGATGGATAAAAACATGGTCTTTAACAAGTTTGGAGATCATTATGTCGCTGATGATATGACCTTTTTAATGGGAATTGACCTTCGTTTCACCGACCATCTGGCTTCTCGAATGAAGGATTGTGTAGTGTTAGAAACCTGTACAGGCGGGGGATTCAGCACCATATCGCTGGCTAAGTATACAAAACATGTTTACGGTGGAGATAATGTTACGCTTATTCAGCCGCCATTCATCAGCCTTCGGGAGTTCGAGCACCTGCCCTCTCATGAATGCGAAAGCCTTTATCTGAACGGGCGACACGAATTACGCTGCCTTCACTTCGGGAAACTGGCCAGATTTATTGGAAACAGTGAATTCAGAGTATAGGCAGTTGATAGAATATTTTACGGGCATCTGGTTGGGTGTGCACCCGGGTTCAGAACAAAAGATAGAATGATGATATCATTTATTTATCAAGGCTCTTTTCAAATCACGTTTAATTAAGTTGAAAAAGGTGAACGGATACATGTTTAGAGTATTGACTGCAGCCAAGGTCGTTATATACACTCTGGTTTACTACCGGGTTTTTAAGCATACACCGCTCAGCTTTGAGCTTATAATCCTGGCCCTGGCTTTGTTGGTGAGCAGTTTTTGGCGCAGCTATTACAACTATGACCGCCTTAAAATAAATACCTTCACCCTAAA
>JBDKUD010000330.1:0-6498 GCA_039679805.1 Syntrophomonas sp.
TGGCAGTGGCGGCAATACATGGCGCACTGATTGGTTACATTTATTATCATACGGTCAGGATATCTTCTGGTTACGCACGGAGCAGGTGAGGTTAAGGATTCATTCATTGGGTCCAGACTGCCCCCGGGGGCAAGTTCTCTAATATCTGGAACTGCCTGACGATAGATAGGACTGTTTTCATAATCTAATCCCACCAGACTCAGGTAATAGGGTGATATTGCCCAGCGATAGACTTTGCTGACTCTATCAATTTGCTTTTTTTCCAAATCACTTAAACCGATTATTTTTGCCAGTACAGTGCTGTCATTAATCCGGTTCTTTAGCTGCCATTTCCAGCTATCCCAATCCTCTTCAGTACCGCCCAGAATTTCCAAGATATTTTGTTTTCTTATTTTGGCTTGCTCTCGTATTGTTCCATCATCAGGAAGTGCTTTTAACGCTTCCAGATAAGGAAGAGCATGGTCCTTCAATTCATTGCTTCTCAGTATTGATTGATATAAATTATACAAATCCCCTGTTTCTTTCATGCTATCACTCCTTTTTGTAATCCTGCATTAGGAATGGTCACAATTGAAAAGGGCCGAGAATTAAACAGAAAAACCAAAGGAGGGCCTCTGGTTTTGTTTGTATAGTATTAACCTCGGATTCCCTTTAAAGCGCTTACGAGGTTAGCTGACGGGTTCGGGAAAAGGGAATTCCCTACCATTCGGATTCACCCCACATATGGTTCCCCCGTTCTCCCTGTTAAGAGAGACTCAGCGCATTTAAATCAATTTGTTCTGTTTTTGGGTATCACAACTTCCATTTTGATTTGCAAACCTACCTATTCATTTGACAGCACACCTCCTTATGGACTTTAAGCTTTTTAAAGCTTAAAGAGTTGTTTATTATTATATACAATTCCACCGTTGTAATTTATATCCAGTTATATATGATTTCTTATCGAATAATAAGTTTTTTTATACCTTATATTATTAAATGCTAAACTATAAATGTGGCAAAATTAGGGAATAAATATGTTATTTATAAAAAGAGTTTTATTTCAAAGTAGGCAGAATGTAACAATAACACATTTTTACCACATTCGTGCTTTATAATATGATTAAGTATTTGACCCAGTGCCATTACTTTTAAGGGAGTGTTTGTACTGAGCACTATTTTTGTAGTTGACGATGAAGAGAATATCTGTAGCTTAATCTCTCGTTATCTTCAGAATGAAGGGTTTACGGTGGAATCTTTCCGCAGCGTGGAAGAGTTATCCCGACGATTGGAATCAGGGTACCCTGATATGTTTATACTTGATATTATGCTGCCTGGCCAGGACGGTTTGAATTTTTGCCACGAGATTCGTCAACAAAGCGGGGTCCCGGTAATCTTTATATCTGCACGCAGAAAAACCCTCGATCGGATTATGGGGTTGGAAATAGGGGGGGACGATTATCTTCCCAAACCTTTTAGCCCTAGAGAACTTATCGCCCGGGTACGTTCAGTTTTTCGGCGAACTCTGACCCCTCTTGATTCGCAAAACTATTTGCATGCCGGAAATCTTAAATTAATTCCCGGGGACCGGTTAATCCTTATTAATGGAAAGGAATTTGTTGTTACCACAAAAGAATTTGAGTTGCTGGCGTTGTTAATGCAGCACCCTCAACGAACTTTTAATCGCCAGGAACTGTTGGACAGGGTATGGGGATATGATTATGAAGGAAGCGAACGGGCAGTTGATGACCTGATAAAACGGCTTCGAAAAAAATTAAAGGAAAACGGTTCAGAAACAAATATTCAAACGATATGGGGATACGGGTACCGATTAAATGGGTAAGTTTAAAAGCATATCAACCAAAATTTTAATAAGCTATTTATTTGTAGTAATATTTACTTTTTTGATGACTGCTTTGGCCTTTTACCCGATTTTAGTAGGGGTTTTGGAAAAACGTGCGGAGATCGGACTGGAAAGACAAGCCTGGGAGATTGCCCATACCGTTGGCTCTAGCTCTCTACCCTTACAGGAGCATAGTCTGCCATTAACAATTCTTTTATTGGGGCGCTCAGTGGAGAGTGATTATTTATGGATTGACTCCCAGGATAAGATTAGATTCAGCAATCGACCTCAGCAGTTCCCTGTGGGTAAGTCTTTAGAGCAAATACCTGAGAAGCTGCGCGAAGACATACCCTTTAACAGAAATAAGGCTAATATCTTTGATAACGGGCTTTATTTATCGGCAGAAGTACCGGCGAGCGCAGGAGGAACTGTGTTAACTTTCGTATCTGTCAGTACTCTAAAGGCTATGTATAGGGAAACAATGTTTATGATTTTTGGCAGTCTTATGGCAGCATTGACTATGGCACTCTTGATTGCCTTCTTCTTAATCCGTTACCTGGTTAAACCTCTTAGATCTTTGGAAGAGTATGCCTGTGCGGTAGGCAACCGTCAATTTGACATTCGCCTGGAGGCTAAATCAGATGATGAGCTGGCCAAGCTGGCTGCTGCTTTTAATCAAATGGCCGAACATTTAAAAGGCTATGACGAGAGTATGCGCCGTTTTTTTCAGAATGCTTCCCACGAAATGAAAACACCTCTCATGAGTATAAACGGTTATGCTGAAGGAATCAGAGATGGGTTGTTTACCGGTCCTTCTTTGGACAATGCCATCGAAATTATTCATAAGGAAAGTCTTCGTTTACGAAATATTGTTGAAAATATGATAGATATTACTATTCTGGAACAGCCGCATAAAACTTATTTTTTACCAAATGATTTATGCTACATAATAAAGGAAGTAACAGAAACAGTAGGTGGCTATGCACTGGAAAGGAAAGTGCAAATTAAGACTGAAATCCATCCTGACACTTGGGTAATTGGAGATTGGGAGCAGATGTACAGTCTTTTTGTTAATCTGCTGTCCAACGGCATTCGTCATGCCAGAAGCTGCATTACTATTAAGTCTTTGTTAATTGATAAAGGCACTAAGGTAGCAATTACGATACGAGATGACGGAGATGGCTTCACTGCGGCAGATCTTGAACATGCCTTTGACTATTTTTACACCGGAGTGAAATCAGGCTCCGGACTGGGTTTAACCATCGTAAAGAAGATAGTCGAAGAACACTCGGGGGCAATCAGAATCTATAATGAAAATGGAGCTATAATAGAAATTGTACTGCCAGCCAACCGGGCCTAAACTACCATTTTCATATATGTCTTGATACAGAGTACCGGCTCCCACCCTCCTCAAAGCCGGGCTGTGCTTCCACCCCCAAACAACCGTTTTATTTTACCGCGAGGTTTTGAATATAGAAAAAAATAGAGATAAAAAGGACGAAGTTCTTGAAAAACTGTCAGTCCCTGCTGATGCAAAAGTGGTTCTTATTGAATTCTATAATTCCTTCATCCCGCATATTGCCAAGTTCTCTCGATAATGCGCTTCTGTCGACATAAAGATAATCCGCAAGCTCACTCCTGCTTAATGGTATTGTAAAGTCAAAAGATTTGGCTTCTTTGGCCTGCATGAAAAGGTATGTCGTAAGTTTATCCCGTAAGTTCCTTTTTGATGTAATCTCTAGTTTTTGATTCATTTGTAAATTCTTCAGAGCAAGCAATTTCATCATATTTTCTATCAGCTTAGAATGAAATATACAGCTCGTTGAACAAGTGTTGATAATCCGACGAAACTGGATCCACATAATTTCGCAGTTTTCAGCGGCAACAACTGTTACCGGCGATTTTTGGATTCCGGCACAGGCGAAGGCTTCACCGAACATATCATACTGCCCGATGCGATCAACGATTGATCGGTTGCCGACAAAATCCTCTTTAACAATCAGGACCGCTCCCCGAAGAACAACGCCCACATGATCCGCATTATCTTCCGCAAGCATAATAATACTTCTTTTTTCATATCGTTTATTTTTAACGCCCAGACAGTTCAGCATGGCAGATAAATCATCGGTGCTAATGTTATCAAACAATTTTACGTTTTCTAAACCACTCTGCATTTTGATGCTCACATCCCTTTCGCTGATAAATTTATCATGATTATGTTGCATTTGCAACCGTATGAATAAAATTATTTATGGTATTGTAAACCCAGATAGGATAAGTTATTGTTTGATCTTAGTATTCCAATGTTAAATTTTTCTTTAATGTGTTGCATTTGCAACCGACTTGTCAAAAATAATTATGATAATGTAGAGCCAAGAAAGGAGGCAGCAAAAAATGATCCGAAAAATTGTTAAGATTGATGAATCCCTGTGCAACGGATGCGGAGCATGCGCCCAAGCATGTCACGAGGGCGCTATCGGAATGGTAAACGGCAAAGCGAAGCTGCTGCGGGACGACTACTGCGATGGACTTGGAGATTGCCTGCCGGTCTGCCCGACAGATGCAATTTCCTTTGAGGAACGGGAAGCGGTCCCATATAACGAGGCAGCTGTGCAATTAAAGAAAGAACATGGGAATGAAACCAACACACTGCCGTGTGGCTGTCCCGGTACCAATATAAAAATAATTGAGCCAAAAATTGCGCAACAGGTGCAGGATTACACCCGTCCGGCACAGTCGCAGCTCAGACAATGGCCTGTACAGATTAAGCTTGTTCCTGTAAATGCGCCGTACTTTGAAAATGCCAATCTGCTCATCGCGGCAGACTGCACAGCTTACGCATATGGTGATTTTCATGAGAAATTCATAAAAAATCGCATAACGCTCATTGGCTGCCCCAAGCTGGACAGCGGCAGTTATGCTGAAAAACTGACCGAGATATTAAAGTCCAACAACATAAAAAGCGTCACCATCGTACGCATGGAGGTTCCATGCTGTGGCGGTATCGAAAACGCCGTTAAGGAAGCTTTACAAAGCTGCGGAAAAATGATTCCCTGGCAAGTATTTATCATTTCCTCTGATGGACGGATTATTGACGACTAATGAAACAATAATATCAAATATAAGGAGGTAATATTTATGTCAAATATGTTTTGTTTTCAGTGTGAGCAGACCTCAAAATCCAGCGGATGCATCGGCAAAGCGGGTGTATGCGGTAAACAGGCGGATACAGCAAAATTACAGGATGAGCTAACCGGTGCGCTCGTCGGTCTTGCCCGTGCGGTGCAAGTAAATAAGCCCACCTCATCTACCCACCGCACCATGATGGAGGGCCTATTCACCACACTTACCAATGTAAACTTTGATAATGAGGCAGTACGCCGCCAAATTGAAGCAGTACACAACGCTAAAAATGCTTTGGCTCCTCAATGTGCATGCTGCGCATCCAATTGTGTCGATACCGATGATTACGACATGGAAAAGCTTTGGAATGATAACGAGGACATTCGATCTCTGAAATCTCTTATCCTGTTCGGTATACGCGGCATAGCAGCTTATGCTTATCATGCGCTCATACTGGGATATACTGATGAGGAAGTCAATCAATTCGTCTACAAGGCTATGTCTGCAATCGGCGAAGATTGGGGTATGGACGAGCTGCTGCCCATAGTAATGGAAACCGGAAAAGTAAATTTCAAATGTATGGAAATACTGGACAAAGCAAATACAGAAACCTACGGAACGCCCGTTCCCACAACCGTACCGCTTACCATTGAAAAAGGTCCCTTCATCGTGGTATCCGGTCATGATCTGAATGACCTTTATAAACTGTTGGAACAAACTAGGGACAAGGGAATAAACATTTATACCCATGGCGAGATGCTTCCTGCTCATGCTTATCCCAAACTAAAAGCCTATCCCCATCTGAAAGGCAACTTTGGTACTGCATGGCAGAACCAGCAGAAAGAATTTGACAACATCCCGGGACCTGTGCTGTTTACAACCAACTGCCTCATGCCGGTAAAGGACAGCTACCGTGATCGTGTCTTTACCACCGAGATGGTAGGTTATCCGGGCATGGTGCATATTGATGAAGCAAAAGACTTTACACCTGTCATCGAAAAGGCACTGGAACTGGGCGGTTATGCTGAGAATCAAACGATGACCGGCATTAATGGAGGTATGCAGGTTACTACCGGCTTTGGACACGGTACTGTACTGTCGGTGGCAGATAAGGTAATTGATGCCGTAAAAGCCGGGGCAATCAAGCACTTCTTCCTGGTAGGCGGCTGTGACGGCGCCAAGCCGGGACGCAATTACTATACCGAATTTGTCAAGCAAGCGCCTCAGGACAGCGTAATTCTTACTTTAGCCTGCGGTAAATATCGCTTTAACGATTTGGACTTGGGTGAAATTGGCGGACTGCCCCGCATCATGGATATGGGCCAGTGCAATGATGCTTACAGCGCTATTCGTGTAGCTGTGGCTTTAGCGGAAGCTTTCGACTGCGGCGTTAACGATCTGCCATTAACATTGGTTCTCTCCTGGTATGAACAGAAGGCAGTCAGTATCTTACTGACATTGCTGTATCTAGGCATTAAGAATATCTATATTGGGCCATCACTGCCGGCCTTTATTTCTCCTAACGTACTGAATTATTTAGTGGAAAACTTTAA
>JBDKUD010000327.1:0-26660 GCA_039679805.1 Syntrophomonas sp.
AGTATGGCTTTTACAAATTGTACCCAGAGAAGTTCCGCTCAACTCCTGCGCTGTTTTACCCAAAATTCTTGCTGCTGCCGGGTTTGCCAGTTTGATAATACCGGTTTCAGTAACGATTATTATTCCATCATTCATAATGTTAATGGTGTTTCTAAGGTAATTATTATACGCCAGCAGTTGCCGGTTTTTTTGAACAACCCTCCATTTATAAACAATAATTGTAACGGCTTTTTGCAACATGCTAAGAACATGAGAATGATCCTGCTGATTAGGTCCGATTAATGCCAGAACAGCAATTGGTATTCCTTGCTGGTCGAAAATTGGTACAGCTGAACTGGTTAGGGAAGCTAATTCATTGCGATAATGTTCTACCCCTGAAATTTGAATCGGCTTTTTTATTTTTATCGCAGTACCTATGGCATTTATTCCAAGAATGTCTTCATTCCAATTATTAAACATTGTTGTTTCTTGAGGAGGAAAGTGTTCAATAACCAAACCATTCTCATCAGTTAATAAAACTTGGAAACCTGAACCCTTCAACGATTTATATATGTTGACCATAACAGGAATAATAATATCTACAAGTTCACTTTCGTCGTGCATTGGGTTTAAATTAATTAGAATTCTTTCATGACTATCTATAGCGGAAGCATATGATTTTTCCAAGGAATCAGAATTTCCTATAGCGTTTAATCCGTGTAATCTGGAAACCAATTCAGAATCGGCTAATTGTTGTTTAGTCATTGTATCACCTCTATCAATCCAGTCTATTTGAAATCAGTAACTTGGCTGTTCATTCTTCCACCCGGATCCAGATGGTAGTTCCAATTTTCAAAGATAACAAATTAAATCGCCTATAAGCAGGAATATATGGGTGATAGTCTATGGGTGATGAATTGATTAGTTTAAAACGGATTTTAAATTAGCACTTGTAATGATAAGGGGATTGCCCCCAAGCTTAAAAACGACCCGCTCAGAATTATACCGGTATATTGGTATACCAATTATAATCACGTCTATCGTGGTTATTGACAAAAAATTCCTCATACCATCTTGAGCCAATTTAATCAAAATTGACAATATCATTTTTGTCAGCAAGTGCTGCTTGTTTATTATGCTCCAGGTGGTCTTTCATGATATTTGTGGCTTCTTTTGCATTTTGTTTTTTAATCATTTCAAGTATTTGTTTATGCTGAACTAAAGCTATTGAAGCTTCACCATTTCTTTTCAGCGATTTTTCCCGGGATATTACGGTAAGACTAATTAATAAATCATTAATTCGAGCTATTACTTTATTTTTAGATGCCATGCTTATTGCAGTGTGGAAATTGGTAGCGGCGTTAACACCATCTCCTCCTTTATTAATATCTTCTTCCATATCTTTAATGATTTTATCCATGGCTAGCAAATCCGCATCAGTTCGATTGATGGCAGCAAGTTCAACGGCTTTAAGTTCTATAGCTTGTCTTGCTTCAAATAAATCTGATATAATATCGCTGCTAGTTTCGATCATAAAATCTATTTTGGATAGTAAATCATTTATATCAACATACTTGAGATATATACCATCTCCTGGAATGTATTGTATTAATTCCATAAACTCCATAATTTTTAAAGCCTCACGTACCGGTACCCGGCTAACCTGAAACATTTCAGCCAATTCACGTTCAGAAGGCAGCTTATCTCCAACCTTAAGTTTACCTTCCAGGATCATATTTTTCAGTCGTTTAATTATTATTTCATAAAGTCTTACTGATTGAGCTTCACTTACTCGGGAGATTGGTTGGTACATTCTCATCCTCCTAAAAACGACTATATTTAAGATGGTATATTGGTATACCACCTTAAATATAGTATACAACAAGGTAATATGAAATACTATTGTGCAGATCACTATGGTGGAATATAATTCAAAGTTTACCGGGCGGATCCCCATTTATATAATCGTTAATACAAAAACCGCTCCCGCTTATTCGAGGATAATGCGGAAGCGGTTCGTAAATTATTTTACAAGCTAAGTTCGAGTATTTTTTGCACGACTTCAGGGGTAATATCCTCGCCCTCACCAAGTTTAACCAGGCCATGTTTCTTAAGCTGGTCTACCAGGACCGGAATGCTGTCAGCAGTGAGGTTATAGTCGCTTAAACGGGTCTTTATCTGCATGTTTTCGAAAAATTCCCGAGTCTTGTTAATAGCAGCATCAATGCGGGTATCTTCGTTTCCTTCTGATATTCCCCACACGCGTTCTGCATACTGCAGCAACTTGGCACGTTTTCCCTGTTTGCATACTTGCAACAGTGATGGCAACACCGCAGCTCAAGTTTGGGCATGGTCTATTCCATATATAGCCGTAATCTCGTGGCCGATTATATGTGTAGCCCAGTCTTGCGGTACTCCGGAACCAATCAGTCCGTTTAAGCCCAGGGTAGCACACCACATAAGATTAGACCTTACAGCATAATTTTCCGGTTCCTGCAAGGCCCGGGGTCCTTCTTCAACCAAGGTTAGTAACAAACCTTCGGCAAAGCGATCCTGAACTTTAGCTTCCACCGGATAAGTAAGGTATTGCTCCGTTATATGGATGAAGGTATCCACAACACCATTACTAATTTGCACTGCTGGCAGGGTATAGGTGGTTGTGGGATCAAGTGCTGAAAAACGGGGATATACCACGGGGTTAGAAAAGATAAGCTTGGCCTGCAATGACTGGCGCGTAATTACAGCAGTAGGGTTCATCTCCGAACCGGTAGCCGGAAGAGTCAATACCGAACCTAAAGGTACGGCCTGAGTAACACCTGCTGGATTAATTATCATATCCCAGGGTTCACCCTGATAAAGAGCAGCTGCAGCTATGAATTTGGTACCATCTATTACTGAACCGCCGCCAACTGCGAGTAAAAAATCAATCTTTGCCGAGCGTACAATTTCAACGCACTTCATTAAGGTCTCATATGTAGGATTTGGCTCAATACCACCAAATTCTTCTACGGAGTAACCCTTAAGAGCTGTTTTCACTTGATCTAGTACACCATTGCGCTTAACGCTGCCTCCGCCATAGGTAATCAAGACCTTGGCATTCTGGGGAATCTCTTTTGCAATATCGGCGATACAGCCTTTACCGAAGAGAATCTTGGTCGGGTTTTGAAAGGTGAAATTTAACATATATTGTCCTCCAATCATTAATATATATGAAGCTGCGGCTACATATCCTGCTGTATTCCCTGAGACGTCTAATTACCTTTCTTCCCTAAACTGATTACTAAGTCTGAAATTTCAAGTTATTTCATAATCATGATCATAATTATTCTATGACCGGTAATTATTAATGTCAAGGAAGGTGTATGTCCCAGATGCTGCCAGGCACAGACCGGGCTGGAAACCGAAATATAGCAATCTGGAAACCATACTTGCGAGTGCCTGGCCATGGCATAGCACCTATCCCGAAGGTTATCGCCAATAGGGTAGGAATAATGTTAGAGCCGTAAGCCAAAGCGTTTAGTACGTGGTGGATCAACAGAGGCATTCTTTTACTCTTCGTATTAATAATTGAATACAAATATTAATATTTTGGGTGGTATAAATCTTAAGGTTTCCTTGGTAATAGTGGCGAAATAAGGTCTGCTTGATGCTTTCTTCTTCCCATCCATCATCAAGCATGCGGCTGATAGAATTGAAAGCCCACTGAGCTGAATCTAGAGCCCGCAGGTAAAAATCATTTATGCCACTATTAATCCAAATGTTTTCATGAGGAAGGCAAAGAATTCGGGTTGGAAAAGTCATTAACTTCTTAATGGTTTCCAGGTATAATTCATAACTGTGAAAAAATATAGGGAAGATTTCGTAATCAGATATTTGAAACCCGGCCGCATCAGATAAAAACATAACCTGTTCCCCAGGTAAATAACAGGCCAGACCGCATGGACTATGGCCAGGGGCATCCAGCACCTTTATTTTTAAATTACCGTCTAGTACAATATTATCTCCTTCACCAATAATTTGATCAAGAATGATGGCTTTAGGCGGAGGTTCTTGAGGTTTAGTCTGTAAAATACCTTCATTAAATAGAACTTCTGACATCAGTCCATCTTGGTAAAAGAAATCCTCAACTATTTTAGGTTTGTTAAGAACCTGTTGCGCTTGTTTACTTCCCAGTAGTTTAGCCTGGGGGAATAATTCCTTAAGTTTGGGAATACCACAAACGTGATCAAAATGAGCATGCATGGCCAATAGGAATTTTATATCTGGCCGCGATGATATTTCGCTCCACTGTTTCTCCAGGCTTAATACCCCGCCGGTTACGCCACACTCAATAATTGCAGCTTCCCGCTGACCAACCAGAAAATAATTGAAATGACGGTTGCCTAGTTGTATAACATTTTCGGAAAGTTTATACAAAAGCCATACCTCTTTTCTTTTAAACGCTATTTAATTATATTCCTGGGGTAAAAGAGATATGTGAATGACCACATGTGCTATTAAAATAACCCATCTTTTAAACCGTCTGCAAATAGGGATAAAGGCAGCCTGAATTCAGGAATTCCTGCAGCATAAGGGGCTATTTCATACTGGGCGAAATATACTACCAGGAAGCCGTTCTGAATATAGCAGCCTTGATCTGCCGAGATACCATTAAAGCCCATGTCGTCAGGAAAATACATCTCCGGGCAGTTACCGATTGCCTCTTTTATATAGTTATTGATAACTATTTGATAATCATAACCCACTTTGAACAAATCCTTTAACCCCATATTTTGCCCGCTGGCAAGATCATAATTATAGGCACGCCGCTCAGTTGAGCCATGAGCGCCGCCGGTGTACTGATAATAGTCGACATAGAGGCTTAAGATTTTACCATTCTGATAGTATTTGTCACAACTGCTGTAGAACCCATAGGGCCTAAAAGGATAGCCATTCTGGTCACATTCATTTTTAAAGTCACGGGCTTCAGACTCCAATGGGGTTTTAAGTTGGTTGACATCCTGGATAAACTTTTGATTAATAACCGACTGCACTTGGGTATTTTTAAGCCCGCTTATTTCCGGTATATTTGTCTCCACATAAATGAGATCAGATTCATATTTTTCCGGTTTGGTAATTAGCTGCAGGGTGGATACCCCACTCTTTTCAGTAACCACAATTTTCAGACGATACTGCTGTTGCGGTTGTACACTTTCCCAGGGGCGGGCATAGTTAAGTCCTAATTCGATGCTGCCTGGTTTGAGGGCCTTGAATTTAAAATATTGTTGGCCTCCCGATCCTACCATATTTACATTACTACTTTGAAAATCACTGTTATCGAGGGCAATAATATTTTTATCCCACGAGGACAGAATCCATTCATAGCCGGTGGTAGGGTTACTATTCAAAACCAGGGTAAAGGTTTGACCTACTGGCAGGGAATATTCTTTACCGTTATAACTCTCGTCTATTCCCAGCAGGGTTAAACAGCGATTCATCACCCGGGCCAGCTCGGCGCGCTTTACCTTGTCACCAGGCCGGAAATTAGTACCGTCACCTTTCATTATCCCGGTATTACTGGTGAAAACAACGGCATTACGATCCTCATTAGTGAGGCTATCAATATCCTTATAATCAGGCATGATCATGATCATGGGGACACTAATGTTTTTAGCTGCGAATGCCCGGTAAACTGACCGGGCTATCTCCAACCGGGTAACCTCTTGATCCGGGTTGAATTCTACCGAGTCGGTAAAAATACGGTTTATGGCACTGAGTACTACTGCTTCCGAATACCAGGTCTGATCTTGAACATCCGGATAATAGTCACTGGCCACAGGTGCCTTGATAAACCTGATTTTGCCAAAATCCAACTGAAAGGTTCTTTGCAGTACCACTGCCAGTTGGGCCCGGCTGACAGCACCCTCGGGAGCAAAGATCCGGAAACCCTGAGCATTAGTTTCCACGCCACTCATCAGGCCCAAGTTTACCGCGGTTTGGATATCATTTTCCGCCCAGTGCTTGGATATATCAATGAAATCTCCGGGAGCCAACTTGGCCATAGTTGCAGAAGGATTAATAAGTAAACATAACGCTATTACCAAACCGATTACTGCTTTTTTCATTTATACCACCTCGTTTATGATTTTAATAATACTTACAATTAATTATGGCATAACTTACACCCGGATGAAAATAAAGCTAGTACATTTACTAAACATCCATTGACAAGTTGATATTAAATGTGGTTATAATTTTTTAAACCGTTGAAGAGGGAGTAAAACCACACACTAACCATAAAGAGAGTCAGGGAGGGTGAGATCCTGGCAGGTGAAGCGTGGACAAATGGGCCTCTGAGGGTGGGGTGAACGGGTTTTCGGACCTCAGTAGCTTCCGACGCAAAGCCAGCGTTACAGGGCGAGGGGTGTGTTGGCACCCTGCAAGAGAGGATATATTATTCACTGATATATCAACTAAGGTGGCACCGCAGGTAATACACCTGTCCTTTATATTAAGGGACAGGTGTTAATTATTTTCTGGGGCATACCTTATTCTCCAGTCATAATTCGATGAGTGAGTGGCGAGCTTGCAGGAAAAAACACCTTCAAAAATTTATTTGAGAGGGAGGATTCTAATGAAAAAGTTGTCAAAGGCAGTTGCTTTGGTTACTATGTTGGTTCTGCTGTTATCACTGGCAGGGTGTGCATCGAATAAGGAGGCTGCCAAATCTCCTGAAAGCAAGGATAAGGTTACAATTGGAATAGTGCAGATTGTGGAGCACCCGTCACTTAACACTATTAGAGAGTCTTTCATCAACGAATTGGCGAAAGAAGGATACAAAGACGGAGAAAATATAGTAATTGATTATCAAAATGCCCAGGGTGATCAGACTAATCTAAAGACTATTTGCCAGAAGTTTGTAAATAATAAATATGATCTAATCGTTGCCATAGCTACACCATCAGCCCAGGCGGCAGTAGGCGAAACCAAAGATATCCCCATCGTTTTCTCGGCCTGCACTGATCCCGTAGGATCTGGCTTGGTAAGCAGTATGGAGAAACCCGGCAAGAATGTAACCGGTACCTCGGATGCCGTATCGGCTGAAAAAATCATGGAATTAGCCAAACGTATAACTCCTAATATTAAAACCGTTGGCGCTTTATACAACTCCAGTGAAACCAATTCAGTGTCAGTAGTAAATAATCTGAAGGAATATGCGAGCAAGAATGGCCTTAAAGTTGTTGAAGCTACTATAACTAATTCTTCAGAAGTTCAGCAGGCGGTAAATTCACTGGCGGGTAAAGTAGATGCGATATTCTCACCAATTGATAATACTGTTGCATCAGCCATGCCGGTAGTGGCCCAGGTAGCTAATAAGGCTAAAATACCTGTTTATGTGGGTGCTGACTCTATGGTAAAAGACGGCGGTCTGGCTACTTATGGTGTTAATTATCCCGTTCTGGGTCAGGAAACGGCTAAAATGGCAGTACAAATTTTGAAAGGTAAAAAAGCCGGAGATATACCAGCTATAGCCATGACGAATATGGATATCTATGTTAATAAAGACACCGCCAAGGCGATTGGTATTACAATTCCGGATGATGTATTAAAGGAAGCAAAAGTATTTGGGAAATAGTTTATAAAAGGGGTCTTAAATTAAATGACTTGGATGGCGTTACAGGGCTCGATAGAGTTAGGAATAATTTATGCGATAATGGCCCTGGGAGTGTTTATATCATTTCGAACCTTAAATATACCTGACCTCACCGTTGATGGCAGCTTTACTTTAGGAGCTGCCTTTTCGGCGGTTTGGTGCAGTAACGGCTACCCGGTCACCGGCCTGATATTAGCGTTTATAGCCGGATGCCTGGCAGGTTGTGTAACTGCCTGGCTGCATACCAAATTAGAAATTCAGGCATTATTGGCGGGAATATTGGTGATGCTGGGTCTTTACTCCGTAAACTTAACGGTAATGGGTACCCGAGCCAATATCCCGCTTATTAATAAAGCTACAGTATTCAGCATTTTACAGGGCACAGCGCTGGAAGCCTATTCCTATTTGATAATTCCTCTTGCCTTTTTGATAATAATACTGGTATTGCTGTTTTTATTTCTGAAGACTAAACTTGGCTTTGTACTTAGAGCTACCGGTGACAATGACCAGATGGTCAGGGCACTGGGTGTAAACACGGACACTACCATTTTGATTGGCCTGGCAATTTCCAATGGCTTAGTGGCCTTGTCGGGTGCGCTTATAGCCCAGTATCAATCCTTTACTGATATAAGCATGGGCATAGGAATGGTAGTTATTGGACTGGCCTCGGTTATTATCGGCGAAGTGATATTCGGAACCAGCCCTCTGCTGCGCCGCCTTATGGCTGTTGTTCTGGGAGCTATCATCTATCGGACAGTGATTGCCATAGCTCTGGATATGGGTATGCCTGCCATTGATTTGAAATTAGTATCCGCTTTAATCGTAGCCGCTGCATTGTCTATGCCGGTTATTAAAAAGCGCTGGGGATATTTAAAAAGGAGAATGGCTGCCAATACCAGCCGGGGAGGTCGGTCTGATGTTTAAAATTGAACATTTGAGCAAAACATTTGGTAAAGGCAGTATAAACGAAAAATTAGCTCTGAATAATATTAATCTTACTCTGAACGATGGAGAGTTTGTTACTGTTATTGGGGGGAATGGAGCGGGGAAATCTACCCTGCTTAATTGCATCTCCGGGGTGTACGAAATAGATCAGGGCAAATTGGCGATGGGTAGTCAGGATATAACCTTCTGGCCTGAGTATAAACGCTCCAGGTATATCGGACGCGTATTTCAGGACCCTTTGAAAGGCACCGCTTTTGATATGACCATCGAGGAAAATTTGGCTATTGCCTATGCCAAAGGCAAACCTCAAGGATTAAGACCGGGGATAAGTAAGGCTGATGCCAAGCTTTTCAGAGACCGTTTGGCATTGCTGGGTTTGGGCCTGGAAGATAGAATGAAGCAGAAGGTAGGTTTTCTTTCCGGAGGTCAGCGCCAGGCATTGACCCTGCTTATGGCGACTATGGTGGAACCTGAATTATTGCTGCTTGATGAGCATACCGCAGCATTAGATCCTGCTATGGCTAAAAAAGTCTTGCTGCTCACCCGGGAGATTATTTACAAACAACATTTTTGTACACTAATGGTCACGCATAACATGAAAGCCGCCTTGGAATACGGTACTCGCACCATAATGATGCATGAAGGCCAAATTATAATGGATCTTACCGGAAAAGAAAGAGAAAATATGACGGTGGAACTATTGATAAAACAGTTTGGGGATCGCAGCGGAACCGAGCTGGATAACGATAGATTATTGTTAAGTTAATAATTAATACCATATCTGGTTAAAGCAAGAACCGCAAGCGCTTACGGTTCTTGCTTTTTCTGGTTAGCCCACTTTATTTTATCCAGTTATTTAATGCCTACTTCCGGGATCATAAACCGGAAGCTTTAAGAAAGCTGGACGAGCATGAACAGGTGGAATAATTCTAGAATTATTAAGGGGATTTATACTTAAGTATGAATCCCCTTTGAATATTAGAATATTTTATATATCATGCTAGCTGCGTCTAGCCTGAAAACAGTCTCGGCAATATACCGGTCTGTCACCGGAAGGTTCAAACGGGACTGTTGTTTCCTGACCACAAGCAGCACAAACTGCCTTATGCATAGTACGATCTTCTCTGGAACGGCCACCACCACGTTGCTGTTTATTTGCTTTCCTACATTCCGGGCATCGACCCGGTTCATTCTCGAAACCTTTTTCTGCGTAAAATTCCTGTTCCGATGCTGAGAACAAAAACTCTCTGCCGCAATCCTTACAAACTAGATATTTGTCTTGAAACATTTGATTTTCTCCCTTCTGGAAATGCTTTTTGATTTAATTGTTCCCTTAAAAAGGGAATATTATAATGAATAAGTTAGTATATTTGCCGAAATTTCATCAACGCCGTTCCAAACATTTCTTGAAGACTGAAGTAAGAGAAATAATTAGTATGAGGTTAAAACGAAGGAATAAAACGTTGACAAAAATATGCCGCCATAATATTCTAGTCATAAGGAAAAATTTTACAAAACATATTAGGAAACAAAGGAAGGTGAGATGGCAATTTCAATGAATCAACTTAAAGTATTATTATGTAGCGACACTCCTTCCTATAACCAAAGCTTGGCTACTGCTTTTGAAGAAGAAAGTAATAGCTTTAGAATTGTTGGCACCATTATCTTACAGGAGTTAAAAGAAGTGGCTTTGAAGGTACAACCTGATATTGTAATCATAAAATTTGATGATATGTGCATTTTGCCTTCAATCGTAAATTTAAAAAATGAATGTCCATTTATACTTCCAATTATACTGGTACAGGATCCTAATATATTTAATTTGTTCGATCTTATCAATAGTGGGATATGCGGTTATTTACCACTTCGATTATTGCCCAGGCATATTGTCAACGCTGTAGAACTAATTGCTCTGGCAGGAATAATGTGCCTTCCGCGCTTAAGCCCTAAATCCTTTGAAAATAGGGAAAAAGAATTTTCAAATTTAAATGCGCTTACAAGTAGAGAACGTGAAGTACTATCCTTTCTTGGTAAGAGTTACTCAAACCAGGAGATTGCTGACTCTTTGTGCCTTTCAGAATCCACGGTAAAAACTCATTTACATAACGTATTCAAAAAGCTTAATGTACGTAACCGTACTGAAGCAGTAGCTTTAGTAGCTGGATCTGATTTGAAAAACTAAATTAACCATAAAAAATTAAATAATCAACTTAAACCGGATGATTTTGTATCATTCGGTTTTTTAATGAGAATACTTGATTAAAATTGGATGATATGGATTGAAAAAGAGTTACATACATTTAATACCATTAGCATATTAAGTTGTAGCGTTGAATGAGTAAAAATACTTCATTAATAAAAGTCCATATTTAGATAAGAATCCAATATTGGTCATGAAAATGGGAAATAATTGGCAAATTATTATATAAAATTGATTAGTTTAAATCAAGTAGTACTAAGCCTTCTTTCAACCTTGCGGTGAATAGAAGATTATAGTTAAAAGTATTACCTTAAATAGGCGGAGTTTACAAAAACATACAAATGAATTTGTCCCCCTGAATAAATCATATAAGAATTAAGGAGGGCTAAGGTTGTCAATACATATTACTACAAAAACGATCACGGGAATGATTAAAAAGTGGAAAATTTTTAATACATTACTTTCATATATGAATGGTGATAAATTTCACACATCTACTGGCGAGATAAATCCTGAAACTAATATACGCCGGTCCCTCCTGATTGCTCGTTACCTCTTATTTATTTTGACATCAGTATTTTACCTGGCAAGTCCGCCGTTCTCACCTATATCTATAAAGATAATTGTTATTTTTTCCGTCTTGGCTGCTACTATTCTTGCGCAAAACCTTTACGATAGTTGGGACATTAAGACGCTCTATCAGAATATGGTGCCGGAATCTTCTGAAACTACACAAAATACTTACCCCCAAAATGAAAATATTATTACATTACTGAGACTAATTGTTGTGGAAACTTTAGGCAGTGCTTTACTGATACTGCCCACCGGTGGATTGGATAGCCCATTTGTTTGGTATGCTTTAAACCCGATTATTGCAGCGGTAGTATATCTGCCTGGTTTATATTGCTGGGGCACATTGGGACTATTTCTGTGTACGGCTATAGGAGTCAGTAAGGTTTATCCCGGTTTCACGAGTTCTCTTATTACTTTTATAACCAATCATATGAGCATCCTGCTGGTGTTTTTTCTAAGTACATCTCTGGCCCAGGTAGCTGTCTCCCTTTGCAAACGCTTGGGGATAGCTTATACCTCTCTCGCTTTGGCTCATGAAGCCACGGAACGATCCCTCGAGCATATTTCTTCGTTATACCAGGCTCTGGAGGCATTCTCCACCAGGGAGGATAGAGCCCAATTAGTTGACGTCCTGGCCGGATATTCCAGCAAACTCTGTGAAGAACCTGCTGCTTGCTTTTTAAAAGAGGGAATAAGTTATGAGGGCCAGGACGGTGGGGGTACCATCTTGCGTATTGCTCATAAAAATGGCTCGGATAGTGGGATTGATTGGAAAAAGGAAATGTGTAGAATGTGGAATCGTATAAAGCCAGTTGAAGGAATAATTGTACAATCCATTAATAAAGAAACAGGTCAATTGATAGCGGTACCGGTTTTTTCCCAGGGGGAATGTTTTGGGCTCCTGGCCTATTTGCAATCTCCGGGAGCAGCAAAACATTGTGATGAAAAAAAACATGCGCTTATTTTCCTGGCCCGAGTCGCAGGAATTATTTTGGAAAGACTGAAGACCGATAAACTATGGGCACGTTTACTGGTTAGTGAGGAACAAAACCGTATTGCCAACGAAATCCATGATGGAGTCTCACAGTATCTTTTTAGCATGGTATGTGCTCTGGACACAATTTCCAAAGAAGAAGCTAATCTGCAGGATGAAAGAATACAGGAGCAGTTAAAACTGGTTGAAGATACAGCTAATCGGGCAGCAAGAGAACTGAGGGCTTCTATTTACAAGTTAAGTCCGCACAAACGTGGTGAAAGCATTTTTGTTGATAACCTGGCCTCGTATCTTGATGACCTGGGCAGATTAAACAGTATTCGGGTAGATCTCCAAGCTGAAGGGAGTGAGGAGGTACTAAGCCCCGCTTTACGTAAAGGACTTTACCGTATTGTCAGGGAGGCCAGTAGTAATGCAATCAGGCATGGAAAGTGCAGTTATTTAAAAGTTCACTTATTAATGTCACCAAACCGCACTATTTTAGAAATCAAAGATAATGGTTGCGGGTATATGGAATTAGATATTAACACATCTGTTAACTGGAAGGCAGGTTTGGGTAAATGGAATATGTATCAGTTGGCTAACAGTTTTAATGGTGATCTGGAAATCCAGAGTGAACCGGGCCTTGGTACTCTGGTAAGGTGTACTATCCCGAAAAAACCTGATATCGGAGCTATATTAAAGGAGGCGATCAGTAAATGAGACTAGTACTTATTGACGATCACCCGCTGGTACTACAGGGAATCGGAGCTGTTGTACAGTTCCAGCCGGATATGGAAGTTGTAGGTACAGCTAGCTGTGGTGAAGTGGGGATTAAGGTGCTCGAAGAGTGCCAGCCTGATATAGCTGTGGTTGATCTCAGACTTCCGGGTGAATACGGGCTGGACATTATAAAAAGGGCCAGGACGAAAGTGCCTACGTGCCATTTTATAATTTTGACTTCTTACAGCGATAGGGCTGATATAAAACGAGCTATGGCAGAAAAGGTGGATGGTTATATCTTGAAAGAATCCCTACCTGAAGAAATCCTCAACGCTATTCGCCTGGTTGGTAAGAACAGGACTTACATAGATCCTGTGATAATGCAGATTATGCTCAGCCAAGATAAAGATGATCCAATAGAGCAGCTTACCCCTCGGGAAATGGAAGTCCTGGAATCTCTGGCTATGGGAATGTCCAATCGTGATATAGCTGCAGCACTTTATGTAACCGAATATACCATTAAAAAACATGTAAGCCAAATACTGGAGAAGCTTAATCTGACAGATCGCACTCAGGCAGCTTTATATGCCTTTTCCAAAGGGCTGGGGCAGCCGGGCGCCTGTTAGCCGATTGCATAATTACTGTTTATGAAAGTATGTGGTACAAAAGTATACCAACAGAATTACCATATTGTTGATATGAAATATAGACTGCGGAGTATGGGGCTTTAGGTAGGATCATATTATATTGTTTAAAGAGCGTTGCCGCCAATTCTATTATACAAACGCATGGATATGATCATCTTTAAAGCCCGGATATATCTGCAGAAAGGATGGTGAATAAAAATTAAGAGGTCCGGCAGGAGTAAAAGAAAAGGTGGCGCATGGAATCTTTTGCTAGTAGGGGTGGCCCTGGCCGGAATTGGTTTAATTGGACCAGCGATGGCTTTGTGGCCCGATGGACTCTCTTATTTGGAGATGACCAATACCGGTGACCTTACAGGAAGTGTCTTGTTTACCAAGGTTTATGCGGAAGATAATACCCTGCCCCACGGAGATGGGTGGGGAACCGTATCCTGTGCGATTGATTTTGAGGACGGCAAAAAAGACCACAAAATAACCGTTGATATTGATCGCGATAAAAACAAAGACAACTGGGTATGTAACTCCAAAATTGAGAACCAGGGAACTATACCGGTAAGATTTTTACCCCCGCCCGATTATGATAACAAAGCTCCGAATGTACCATACGTTTATGAAGATGATGCTCTGAAAGTATCATACGATTTGCCCAACAAGGTTATAGCACCTGGTATGAAGGGTCTTGATCCGGGTGAAGCGGTGGAAGGGCAAATAAGAATCGGGCTGAAAACAGATGTCCCCGGAACATATCCATTCCAGATCGAGATTAAATGTATTCAGTGGAATGCCTATAACGAGGACCCTGAATGGTGGAACGATACACTACATATTTACGGAACGGTAGTAGTCGAAGAACCACCGGCAGAGCTGCAACAAGCTCCTTAGTAAGGCCATACGAACTGGCAGCAGTTCGGGGTAATAAAAATTAGTTTAGGGAGGAAAAAAGGAATGAAAAAAGTCAAAGTGTTGGCCCTGATTATGGTTTTTGCTTTCGCTGCTCTGGGCGGAGCATACGCAATGTGGTATGATACCCTGTTCGTTGACGAGAATGTGTCTACTGGTGTAGTCAATCTGACATGGCACTGTGCACAATCCAGTGACGAAGGCCCCAATTATACCGGATTCACCAACGCAGGTGTTTTCGGCGGAAGCTTGGATAGACGTGATCCCGACAACCCGAATGAAGCCAAAAACGTAGGTTCCAAGGATTTCACTATCACCAATGATGCTGAAGTACTTCCCACCATCGAAGGTACTGACAACAGAAATGAGAATGATATATTAACACTTACTCTTAGCAACGGTTATCCCGGATACCAGGAATATGTTCAGGCTCAGGTACAAAATTTGGGCACAGTGCCGACCAAATTCCAGGTCAAACTGGCAGATGGAGATGAAATTCCCACATGGATGCATTTCCAAATAGTTGACTCTACTGGTAAAGTTATCTATGATAACAAAGATGCAACCAAAACCGGACTTGAAGGTATGCAGATTGAACCTGGCCAGTGTGTATGTCTGAAGTTTGTAGAAAGAATTTTACAAGAAGCTCCCCAGAACGCATCTGCCAGCTTCGAATTACAACTGAAGGGTGTTCAGTGGAACGAATATAACTTTGCTCTTCCAGGTGCAATTACTGCCGGAGAATAAAGTTTAACGATAATGCTGCCGGGGATGATTTACTTCATCTCCGGCAATTCCTTTTTCTGTAAAAAAAGCCTTGCCTGAAATGTAAATATTTTGCTATAGTTACATTTGAAGGATATATGTGGAGGGCTATAATTTGAAACAGGGAACGGGCTTTTTAGTTAAGCGACAATCACCACATTATTTGTTTATTGTGTTAACGATGTTATTATTTGCCCTGTTAATAAATAATCTGGTCTTTGGCCCAATAATACACGGGTTGACCGGTAATTACCTGCTGCCCGCTTTTGTATGGCTGCTATTTATAATCATAATAGGTTTACTTCCGGGAGCACGTTTAGCAGGGAAAATGCGTCACGGCAAGTTACTGCGATGGCTGGCGTTAATGAGCGTACTGGTGGCTGTTCTGTGTACCATGTTGCTGGGAGGGATCGGGGGATTTGGTAAAAGTCCTTACGATCGTAGCAACATAGGAATTGTGATTAACATTATTTCTCTGGGGATAAGTGTCATAGCGATAGAAATGGCCCGGGCCTGGTTAATGAACCGGCATTTTTTACAACGTCCCCTGGTTGGTATTCCCCTTATAGCCTTTCTCTTTACCTTATTTTCTTTACCCCTAAACCAGATACCCACTCTGAAGGATGGCATGGCAATTGTTAAATTCCTGGGAACCAACTTTCTTCCCGAATTTGGCCAGGGCTGTTTGGCCACTTACTTAGCTTTTCTGGGCGGGCCGGTTCCGGCTATTATCTACCGTGGTGGCCTGATGGCTTTTGAACGGATATCTCCGGTACTACCCAGCGCCAACTGGGGAAGCCAAACCTTGCTTGATACCCTGGCGCCGGTCTTGGGTCTCATTTTGGTTTGGCAGATATACCGGGAGGAAGCCAGCAAAACAAGAGCTTATAGAGGTGAAGACGACTCCATGGAATGGGTTATGACCAGTTTGGCAGCTATTATTATTATTTGGTTTTCCCTGGGAGTTTTTAGCTATTCACCCCGGGTAATTCTGTCCGGCAGTATGCAGCCGGGGATTCAAATCGGGGATATTGTAATCATTCATAAAATAGATGGCAGAGATGCCCAACTGGGAGATATTATTATGTTTCCCTATGGAAATATGAAGGTTACCCATAGGGTCATAAAAATCCAAGAGAAAAACGGGAAGAAGTATTTTACTACCAAGGGAGACGCTAATCCGGACCCGGAGCGCGATCCGGTGTCAGAGAAGAATGTAAAAGGAAAGGTGGTCATGGTGGTGCCCAAGCTGGGAAAGCTAACTCTTTGGATGAGAGGGGGAGGCAATAGCAATCTTTCCCAACCAAGTGAAGTAATTAATAATCTCAATCAAAGGGGCGATTCATAATGGGGATGACAATGAAAAAAAATACCCGGTGGGGATTAATAATTGTATTAACTTTGCTGTTCTTAGGTTCTGGTGTACAAGCTGTAAGATGGTTTAAACAGCCCACAGAAAAGGCTAAAAAGGTACCGGCGTATACCTGCCGTCAACAGGCCAGTTTGGATTATCGGGTATTTATTGCCCCGAATAACTTTTTCCCGCAGCCGATTATTGCATCGGGACAAGCTTATATAACTTCGTTAACTCAATATATTGAAACGACACTTAATTACAGTTTTTATGGAGATACACCAGTTAATATATCCGGGCAGTATCAGGTGGATGCAAACCTTACGGGATATATCCTTAAGGAGAAGCCAAATAGTGAAGAGATGGAAAGAGAAAGAGTGAAAGTCTGGGAAAAACCCTGGGCACTGCTTCCTCCTACCCCATTTACCGTCCAGAACAGTAAACTGGAAATAAAACAGGTCATTCCGGTTGATATTAAAGCATTTTCGGATTTTGCTGACCAGGTTTCCAAAGAACTTAAATTTGCCGCTGATGCGGTGGAACTTACGGTTAATTATAATATATTAGGTGGGGCATCAACCCCGCAGGGAGAAATAAAGGAACCTGTAAAGGTAGTTATGGTAATACCTGTAGATAGCAGCTTCTATACAGTTGGGGGAATGCTGACGGATAAAAAAGAAAAATCTATTGATACTACACAGATGGTAGCAGTTCCGGGTGTGAAGACAACCAGGGTTGGTTATGCAATAGCAACAGGTTTGCTGGCAGTTTTACTCCTGTTGGTAATTTTTAAAACCTCAGCATTAATTGAGGACCCGGAAGAAAAGAAACTGCGCAGGATAATAAAGAAACACGGGGACCGGGTAGTTTCAGGATTTAATTGGGTACCTGCTATATCCGATCAGAATATTATTTTTCTAGATAATTTCGATGATTTGCTTAAGGTTGCCGACGAGGTTGAACAACCTATTTTATATGACAGTACGAATGAACTCATACACTCATTTTATGTAATAAATGAGCCTATAATATACAAATATTCTTTGGAAATTATTATGAAGAAGAAAATGTATTTTAATGAGTTTATTACCAAAGAGAATGACTATATAACTCCCGGGACTAAAGTATAAAATGGGCAGTGAGAAATATGTAAATAATTAACAAATGCTTATGCCCTAAGCAAATGTTAGGTCCAAGGAAAGACTGTTTATTTAAATATAATCAATGGGTCAGAGCAACTCTGACCCATTTTAGTAATATAGCCCCTCCTAGATGTGAGAATTTTTAATTCCGGGTATCCATGAGCTGGCAGCATCTCACCATGGGTGTAAATATATTTATTCCTTTACCCACTGTTGCTTTTCCAGCAAATTCTTTAAATCGTTAAGGTCATGGCCGGAAACCAGTATGCACTTTCTCGCAACATGTCCCAGTGGATGTCGTTTATAAAATTGCATGTGATTTAAGTCCTAAGTCTGATGGGAAATATGTTAATACTGTTCAAGAGTATTAACATTATGATTACCACATAAAGGAATAAACGGTAACCAAAAACAAAAGGCCTACATAAATTATAAGTATAATTGGTTTTATGTAAAAAAGGAGGGATATATTATGAGAAAGTTGCATCATTCAGGAGACAGGTGCAAGGCACAGGAAGACAAATCAACCCGGCGCATAGCAATACGCAATAGTTATAAAGCAGATCAATGTAATTCTCATAATGATGATTATACCAATCAAGGATCTGCAATTGTGGGCTGTAGAAAATACCGTAATCCTGGTATGGGCGAACTAGTAATAAACGGAGGATTCGAAAACCAGTCCAACCCTTTTTTCGGTTGGATAATCAACTCAGGTGTAGATCAAATTGATCCAGGTGCAGGTGACACTCCGCATCAGGGCCTAAATGCAGCCAGACTGGGTTTCCAAAACCCTTATGCACTTATTTATCAAGATATTTCCCATATCTTGCCCGGCCTTAATTATCAGTTGAATTTTTTTATGAGTACTGTGAAAGATTGGGGTAATGCACCTGTACACGTACGGCTGCAATTTCTAGATCATTGTAGGAACGTGTTGGGAAGTCCCGCTCTGGATATACTCATACCACAGAATAGTCTGCATGAATCATACACTGCTTTTATAAATGCTACTAAAGTTCCTGCACCCCAGCAAACACATTTTGCCCGGGTTCTTTTCGAGATTAATACTGGAGCGGATGCTGACCAGTCTATTAATCTTGATGATGTATCGTTGATATCTCTAAGAGGAAGCGCTCATATTTAACGTGGTTGCCAGTTTAAATTAAAAAATAGATTAAAGGAGGTAATCAGAAATGAATATTCGACACTATGTTATATTGGCAACCGACGGTTTTATAACCCTACCGGCTGGCCCAATCCCCTGTGCCGCTGGTCGCATAGATACGAGGCCAATATATGTGTTTGGCTTTTTAGGCGGATTATTTAAAATAACTGATGAAGCTACGGGTGATGTTGAATACTATGATGAGACTTTAGATCCTACGGTAGAGACCAACTGGCCTTCCTTTATACAGCGTAAAGGGTTAGCCACGATTCCTGCACCCATAATATGGGGAGAACAAGATGATAAAATATATATAACCTTAATTAATCTGGGGATGAAATTCAGACCAGACTTATTAGATTTTCATACCATTCATATGCATGGAGCGCATGTAGCGAGTCAGTTGGATGGGTTCCCGGAAAGCTCTTTTGGGGTACCGATGTGGATGGATACTGCTAATGCACCTCCCATGGTCACCTACCTTTTCCGGCCAGAGCATCCGGGCACATACATGTACCATTGTCATATTGAAGCTTCGGAACATGTTCAAATGGGAATGTATGGAGCATTAGTTATCTATCCCTCAATGACCAGCCTGGAAGATAGCGGTATTACTCAGGAAGCAGATGGAACCTGGACATTAAATGGAGTACCCCAGCCGCAGATACCGGTAACAGCTACCAATAGAAATTTTGCCTATAATGATATTAGTACATTTTTTGATAAAGAATATGTTATGTTGCTATCCGATGTTGATTCAAAATGGCATCATGCAGTGCAAACCGGGAGCTTTTATCCTGCATTTAGATTTAAAGCTGATTACTGGTTGGTAAATGGGAGGGCATTTCCAGATACCTTAAATAAACATCCTTTAACACCACCGGTTTCTGCTGACCCAAATGTTCGTCAGATAAATTATGAGTCATATGTTCACATTAAGACTGGAGATAAATTCTTGTTAAGAATGATTAATATGGGTTATAGAGTAGTTCCCTGGCATATACACGGGTGGCATTTTACAGTAATAGGAAAAGATGCTCATATAAGTCCGTTCCTTCCAATAGCGGCCAACCTGGGAATGACGGGCATGCACGAATTACAAAACATGGGCTTTACTTTAAATATTGCTTCCGGCGAGACCTTCGATTTACTACTAACGGCTGACGATAAAAGACCGCTTTACAGAGATTATATTGTTAACGGAGATGCTATCGCAGGTTTTGGCAACCCTCCGGGTGTACCTTTTGAGCCACTACCATCCTTATGCAGTCAAATGGCTGCTATCCAGGATGTTGATCCTGATGCCATATTCCCAATCCTATTTTCACCCGAACCTGGTCAACCTGTTGCCTGTCCTCCTGATACCATTACTGTGATTGACATTTGTGAACAACCACCCGGTGATCCTAATGATAATTTCTTTCCCCAGTTTTATCCTATGCATAATCACGACGATTATACAGTCACTAATAAAGGACTATATCCCGGTGGGCAGCTTACGATTATACAAACAGATGCTCCCGACGATTAAATATTTACATCAGGGACACCCGATATACAACGGGTGTCCCTGAAAAGAAGGTGTTTTATGAACGTATTCCTAAAGATAATTAGAAGGTTGTGGGTTTTACTCTGTTATCGTTTTCACTCCAATAGAATTATTATTACCAGAGCTGTCCTTTGTGGGGATGGCAGTATAGCCGATATTCGTTACTGGTTAAGTAGGCCTGATAAGGTTGATCCCAGTAGTAAGGTTTATCTTATTCATCAGGATAGCGGAACTCGCCTGGATGTATTGAGGTTAGCCAAAATCGGCCTCATGAAAACCAACCACGCTATGTTAGCACAGACAGGTGTTGTACTTTTTAGGAATAGAGATAATGTACTTACGCCTGGATGCAAGGTTAGTCTTATTTGGGGTAAATTAAAGGCTTATAACATTGAGATACTGTAATTTATCTCATTTTTCTCGACTTAACACGACAAATATTTGCCAATATAGTAGATTTAAGTAAATAGATTGTGAAAAGGATGACTAATAAAAAAAAGGATAATTTAGGAATAATGTTGAAGTAAAAAGATATTCTGAGTGTTTTTCTTTTAGAGGGAGGAATTTAGATTCAACGGAGGCTTTTACAAAAAAAGGCTAATTTACAGTTTATGGCTTCCATGAATCTAATAACAAAAATGATAGAGGTTATTGGAATCAACGAGGATAATTGCATAAATTGCCATCAGTGCATAGCGGTCTGCCCTATTAAAGTATGCAGCAACGGCAGCGGAGACGTGGTAAAGTTTAACAATCATTTGTGTATTGGCTGTGGCAGGTGTATTGAAGCGTGTATAAAAAGCCATGGTGGAGTGTGGACCAAGAGTGCACGCTACCCCATTGATGATTCGATACATTTCGTTAATGATTTGCCAGGCGCAGACATGATAGCTCTTGTTGCTCCTTCTGCTCAGAGTAATTACGATCTAAAGAAACTGATTACAGCACTTAAAAAGCTGGGAATCAAGAAGGTATATGATGTCTCATTAGGCGCCGAAATAACAGTAGCCTGTTATCATGATGCGATTGAGTCAGGAAAGGCAAAAATACCAATAATTGCTCAACCATGTCCCACGATTGTTAAATATATCGAAATAAACCATCCGGCTTTGATAGAATACCTTGCTCCTTGCGGCAGCCCTGTTTATAATATTGCGGTTTATGTTAAATCGTTATATCCTGATTCACGACTCGTCTTTATTTCCCCATGTTTGGCCAAGAGAAGGGAATTTCAGGATAGTAAAATTGTTGATTATAATGTTACCTATCAGTCTCTGCAGAAGATATTTATAGAAAGAAATATTAATCCTTTTTTTCTGGAAGACAGCGAGTTCGATAACTATATTCCTGCGGGTATTGCTACTAATTTTTCCACTCCCGGAGGATTAAAGGAATGTTATTTATACAACTACCCCGGTACCCCACCTAGTTCCATAGTCAGAATTGAAGGACCAATTGTTTATAACAAGTATTTAACCGATCTGGAGGAAGCAATTAAAACTAATCAACCTGATTTGCCACTGATGGTGGACATTTTAAATTGCGAAAAGGGATGTAATCTTGGGCCTTGTTCTATTAACTTCCGTGAGTCCATTGACAAAATTGAAATGTCTATGGGTGCCCGAGCCGAACAGGCAGTGAAGAATGAAAAAGCTAATCCCCAATTACAAGAATTCTTAAAGAATATAATCGCTAATAATGATTTTTCCTACCGTTATTACAGGAATTTGTCTTATGAAAATGATGTTAACCTTCCCAATGAAAGCGAATTAAAGAGAATCTATGCGGATATGCATAAATTAGATGAAAAGGACTTTAGAAATTGTGCGGCCTGTGGGTATAATTCCTGTTATTCTATGGCGATAGCCGTGTTCAACGGCCTGAATAAGGTGGAAAATTGCCATCTGTTCCAGGAGAAGGAATTATTAATTGAACAAAATATACTAAACAATATGATAGAAGAATCAGTAAAACTTAATAAGCAATTGCAGGACGAGATAACTGAGAAAAAACAACAGGAACAGTTACTGGTTCAGAATTCCAAGCTGGCTGCCATGGGAGAAATGATTGGTATGATTGCCCATCAATGGCGCCAACCGCTATCATCAATTAGTACTATTGCTGGAAATCTAAAAGTTTTCATTGATTTAGATATGTATAACAGTGATCAGTTTAACCAGTTGCTCGATGAGATTAACAACCATGCCCAGTTCCTTTCAAATACTATTAATGACTTCAGGCACTTTTTTAAGCCGGATAATCCACAGGATTTTGCTTTAATGAGTGATATAATTGAAGGCACTCTGGGGATTATTGGTAAATCCCTGGAGTATAAGAACATTACTCTAAACAAAGATTTTTCATTTAAAACTCCTATACTCACATATCCTAATGAACTAATGCAAGTATTTCTCAACATTATAAAAAATGCCACCGATGCTCTGGTAGAACGTCAGATTGCAGAACCCAGGATAATAATAAAAGGTTACGAAGCAGACGGATATCAGGTGATTGAAATTATTGATAATGCCGGGGGTATACCGGAAGATATAATTGATAAGATATTTAATCCGTATTTCTCTACTAAAGGAGCGGCAATTGGTACTGGCCTGGGGTTATATATGTCCAGGACGATAATTGAAGAACATTGTGGCGGAGAGCTAAGAGCTAAAAATCTGGAAAGTGGCGCATGTTTTATAAGTAAATTGCCTATTAGGTAGTGGGACGGGGGGAAAAAAGTGATAAGTGCCCGAGAACTCAGAGAGAATGCAAAAGATATATCAGTTTTATATGTTGAAGATGACCGGGACTTGCGGGAAAATACAACTCGACTTCTATCCAGTTTTTTGCCCGTGGTGGATACTGCTGAAAACGGACGGGAAGGATTAAAAAAATATTATAATGGTAGTTATGATTTGGTGATTACTGATATTAATATGCCTCTAATGGATGGTGTCAAAATGGCCCGGGAAATCAAGGTGGACAATAGTAAGCAAATTATTATAGTGATTTCCGCTCATGATGAGGCTAGATATCTGCTTGATTTAATTAATTTGGGAATTGATTCTTTTGTCTTAAAGCCGTTAGATCTAGGCCAGTTTTTAGAATCTTTGGATAAATGTATTAAGCTGGTAAAATACAGTCGAATAGAAGAAGATTATAAAAGAAATCTGGAAGAAACAATAAAGGAAAGAACCCAGGAATTATCGGAAGCGTTAGGTGTGGTAAAGGAATTAAGTGGTGAAGTAGTGCACAGGTTAACTGCTGCCGCTGAATTAAGAGATGCTGATACTGGAATGCACAATAAAAGGTTAGGTATTTATGCACCCAGGCTGGCCGAGGTTTTGGGAATGCCCCCCGATTTTGTTGAGTCCATAGCATTTGCTGCTCCTTTACACGATATTGGCAAAATTGGCATATGGGATAAGATACTTCTAAAACCAGGACCTCTGACAAAGGATGAATTTGAGATCATGAAAAGACATACCATTACGGGGGCTAATATACTTTCAGGTTCATCATACAGAAAAATTCAGATGACCGAGTCAGTAGCCCTAACGCATCACGAAAGATGGGATGGCACTGGTTATCCCCGAGGATTGAAAGGGGAACAGATACCGATTGAAGGAAGAATTGTATCTATCTGTGACCAATATGATGCCTTAAGGAGCAAGCGCCCCTATAAACCACCTTACAGTCACCAGGGTGCTATGGATATTTTAATAAATGGAGATAACAAAATTAAACCAGGTGGCTTCGATCCCAGAATTTTAAAAGGCTTCATAAAAATAGCTTCGTCTTTTGACCAAATTTATAATATCAATCATGATTAATTAATTCTATAGCTTGAAAAGATTCAGTCCCACATCTGGGTCGACTTCCCGACCAACTTCACCTATAATGGCATCAATAATAATTTCACAAGCACCGCTTACATAAGCCGAATTGAGATGTCCGCCCAAGGTTTGATAACTTGAGTCACTTAAACTTATATGAATATGCAGGTATACTTCACCATTCAGGGTAGAAATATTTCCTGTCAGGTTGGTTATTTCCATATCGCCGGAAAGTTCCCGGGTATGATATTCACCGGTAGCAATTTCAAAGACTCCTATAGAAGCCCGGTTAACTGCACCAATACCAACCATCGAACCTAGTTTAATGTGCTGGTCACTGCATAACTGCCGTAATGATTCTACTATTTCTTCACCCCTGGCGATACTTACAACATACTTACTGCCAAACTGTTTGAATTTCATTTGCTAAAACCCCTTCCGCCAGATATTTTGCATATGATTATTATACCAACAATTGCTTATTTTAGTGTATCCCTCAAAAAGAAAGGAAGCCAAGTATCTGCTTCCTTTCTTTGAGGGATATTTTATTTAGAAACCTTTAGATAATTTGCTGGGAAGGACTATAGGTGCCTGTGGACGGAGTTTATAAACGGATGGGATTACTGGTTTAGGCAGTACACGACCACTTACGGCTAACTGATCAGCCGATGTCAGAACCCGGCGGGCACCGTTAAAATGCTGGCCATACCAGTAAGTAAAGCTAGTAGTTATACCTATGGCAGTTGGCCTGCCACTTACAGTCTGAATAATCGTAGGTACACCATTGATCTTTCCCATGTAGAGGGCAACGTGACCTATGTACCGATTACCATTACTGTCTGTTTTCCAGAAGGTAAATATGTCACCTGGCCGCAGATTATCAACTCCCACCAAAGTATATTTGGTTTTACTTCCGCTTTGCAGCTTGGAATAAACTCCGGTTACTTTCGTTCCTACCGTATTGTAATTTCTTGCTGCTGAAGTTATTTTGTAGCCGAAATCTTTATAGACCAGCGAGACATAATTAGAGCAATCAATTAAACCACTGGTAGGATATTTTTCATGACCGTAAATCATATATCCATATTCCATATACCAGATAGCCCGGCCTACTATAGCCTGAGCCAGGCTGCCATTATAACTGGAACGATAAGCTTGTACAATTGGCAGTTCATGTTTTTGATAGGCAGGGTAGTTATCATAATAACGGTTAACATATGTACTAGTGCTCGTTGCTGCATGGGCTGCAGGAACATTTAATATACCTGCCGTTGCTAAAAACAGCAGACATAACATCGTAGCAAAAATTTTTCTTAACATGTCAAACCTCCTTGGTCCATAACAACAGAGTTCTTACTCATATGAGCAGGAGCGGCCACTCCAGGGCGGTAAAAAAATACCATGCCCTTTATATAACTGGTTCTCCCTCCAAATGGTTTGACCTTTATGTAAAAAATACCATATATAATAACAGGCTTTACGATATTAGCTAATGAATCCCGATATGACAGTTGATTGCTAAAGATTCATGGTTAAAGAAGTTATATTAAAGGTAATTTATACCTGTTGCCAGATTAATACGAAATATACTTCAATCTTTTCTCTTGGCTATAGTTAGGTTATACTGAAATGTAGCTTGTTAAATCCCCAACGATAAAAGTAAAATTTTGAGAATATTATTTAGGAGAGTTAATAAATGTCCAAAAAAATTCTGGGGCTGCTAGTACTTATGCTGGTTTTATTGGGGCCGGTAGCTGCCAGTCAGGCACAATCAACCCCTAGCAGCCATGGCAAAGTATATATGGTGGTAGTTAACAGCCTTGCAATATCTGACCTAAACATGGCTGATACTCCTTGTTTGACTAGCCTTATTAAAAAAGGAACTGTGGGTATGGCCAGCAATCGTACCCTACGTGGGAACAACAGAGATGATGGCAGTTTAACTATTGGAGCAGGAAACTTGGCTAGAGATTATGTTAACGGTATTCTAGCTTTTAATAGTGATGAAAATATAGTATCCCGAAACCAGGTTGCTTCACATTTATATGAAAATCTTACCGGTGTAAAACCAGGAAAAAGTGCTAGCCTGATGGTTAATCTCCCTGAGATAATTACTGGAATGCAGGAAGAGAAAGTTAATACCATACCTGGTTCATTAGGAGAAGCTCTGCGTAAGAATAATTTGAAGGTATGTGTACTGGGTAACGGGGATGTAAATGAAATGTATTTCCGAACTTCAGTAGCTATTGGTATGGATGCCAATGGTCGGGTTCCCC
>JBDKUD010000421.1:0-13089 GCA_039679805.1 Syntrophomonas sp.
GGGGAACCATCCATGAGTGTGTTTCCCAAATAGTTTGTAAAAAAGAACTTATATTTACTCCTGCCAGGCTCTCTAACATAATTTTATAACACCTCTATTTCCAGACCATTTTGTTTCAAATAATTCAACGAGTTATCTATAATATCTGGTGTACCGATTAGTTCCAGTGTCAGGTTGCCAAAAGCCACATCCTTTACCCGGTCGATGTTTCCGTATAGGATATTGGCTTCAATTTCAAAATTTTTAACCAGTGACGATATTAATGGTTGTCCAGCTGACTGACCAATAAACGAAACCCGAATAAGTCGGGATGACTTGGTACCACTGGCCTTTAGTAACTCTTGAGCAATATCTTCAGGAATATCATTATTGACGATAGCATTTATAAAGCTCTTGGAGGTCGGCGTTCCCGGATTAGAGAAAATTGACAGAACATCGCCAATCTCAACAATATGAGAATCATCTATTACCGCCACCCGGTCACATATCTGCTTAATAACGTTCATGTCATGGGTTATTAACAATATTGTTATATTGAGCTGGGAATTAATATCTTTCAGGAGTTTCAAAATAGAGCGAGTGGTTTGAGGGTCAAGCGCCGAGGTAGCCTCATCACACAACAGCAACTTGGGATCATTAGCCAGGGCCCTGGCTATACCGACCCTTTGTTTCTGACCACCGCTCAATTGAGCGGGATGTACATTACTCTTATCAGTTAGCCCCACCAGTTCAAGTAAGTCTGACACCCGTTGGCGGGCCTCCCGGGAGGGTACACCGGCAATTTCCAGGGGAAACATCACGTTTTCAAAAACTGTTCGTGATGATAAAAGGTTAAAATGTTGAAATATCATACTAATCTTTTGCCGAGACTGTCGCAGCTCACGATTACCAAGGGAGGTTATATCCTGTTCATCAACAATTATAGAACCGTTGGTAGGTTTCTCCAGCATATTTATACAACGTATAAGGGTGCTTTTACCAGCTCCGCTGAGACCTATAATACCAAATATTTCGCCCTTATTAACTTTAAGACTAACATCATCCAGGGCCAAAACATCCTGGCTGGCAGTGTGATAGATTTTGGTTAAATTTTTTATTTCAATCAATATTACGGACCTCCTCCAGGAATAACAAAGCCCCTTTGTCTAATGCAAAGAGGCAAGATTTCGTATTCTCGCACTTATCTGCCAGACATAACATCTGTAGGAATTAGCACCGCTGCCATAATAAATATTATGGTCGGTTGCCGGGCATCATCGGGCCAGTCCCTCAGCCACTCTAGATAAGAATTGTCTGAAATTGTACGTGTTGAATTTATATTAGCATAGCCATTATTTACGAGTCAATCAGGACTTAATATTTTGTTTAATATTGTTGAATTCTATTCAGAATATCTTCTACTTAGCTTCTTTTTGTATGATTATTTTTTTTACCAGGTTATTTCTAATTTGAAATACTATAGAGCTTTCCGCACCGTATACTGCATCAAAATTTGCAGTATCGCCTTTTTGACTTACCCGGGCATAGTTTTTACCATAGGCTTTAACCACACTGGCAAATGAGTCATTAAGCGTAATATGTCTAAAGGTTGAGGTTTGATTAGTATTAATGTGGATTGTTATTAAAATGTTACTCTTTTTGGAAAAAGTAAAAAGGCACCCTGAATTTTTTGGCGAATAGACTGTACTCATACCTAGAGTTCTTCCCTGGGGATAGAGCTTGGCAACATCTGCAAAGCTGGATTTACCAATCTCCAATATACCGTTACCAGTATTTACACTAAAATCATTAGTATTTAAAATAGCCGGATGGTCGGGATATTTAAATACCAGTTCAGAATGACGACTGGACATTATTAGTCCCGCCCCTAATATAAGAAGAAGTAGCACTAGCACCATCATATACTCTTTTTTGTCACTAGTTCTCATCAATTTTGACCCCCAATTCATTTGTTCTAAATATTCTTGTCAAATATAATCTTATCCTGCAATAGGAATTAATTAGTGTCAAGTCAGACTACAAACAGGATAATGTGAAATGATGCCTCCAATATGATATTATACTTTATAAACTTATCGAGGAGACGGTATAGTGCCAGAAAAACCAAGACCTCAGTTATGGGATGGGAAACGTTACCACAGCCTAAATCACCATTTGCGGGAAATATTTGGAGAGAAGGTTGTTAAAATATCTCTGGATGCCGGCTTTACTTGTCCCAATAGGGATGGGACCCTTTCCACCGGGGGATGTTCTTATTGCAGTCTACGGGGCTCAGGTGACTTTACTGGTTCGAAGGGATTGAATCTCGAACAGCAATTTATACAGGGCAGGGAATTAATAGCTGCAAAATGGTATGGTAACAAATACATTGCCTATTTTCAAGCCTTTAGCAATACATATGCACCGGTTGATAAACTACGCAATCTTTACGAATGGGCACTGGAGCAACCCGGGGTGGTAGGACTCGCTATAGCCACTCGCCCGGATTGTCTGCCTAACGAGGTGCTGGATTTACTGGAAGAACTCAACCAACGAACCTATCTATGGATAGAACTAGGACTCCAAACCATTCACCAGCGTACCTCCCAGCTTTTGAATATGCAATATGACTGCCATGTGTTTGAAAAAGCTCTGACCCAGCTTAACCAGAGAAATATTGAGACCTGTGCGCACATAATCATGGGATTGCCAGGAGAAACCCAGGACGAAATGAAGCAAACAGCCGAATATGTGGCCTGTCAACCAATCCAAGGCTTAAAAATTCATCTCCTGCACCTTCTTCGAGGTACCCATCTGGCCAGGTATTTTAATGAAAATCCATTCCCGTTTCTTACTAAAGAAGAATATGTAGATCTGGTGGTTAAGACCCTGGAGATTATCCCGCCCCATATGATTATTCACCGACTTACAGGTGATGGCCCGCGCAAATTATTAATAGGTCCAGAATGGAGTCTGAAAAAGCATAGTGTGTTAAATAGTATCGAAGCATGTCTCAAAGAACGTAATACCTGGCAGGGCAGATTATTTCCAGCGTCAGAAAACTAACGGTTTGCATAGTCTTACGTATTAACGCCAATTTTGAAAAATTATATTAGTTAAAATTCTTGACACACCAACCGCCATATAATATAATAATTTTTGCTGAGAGCAAAAACTAAATAAATGCGGGCGTGGCGGAATTGGCAGACGCGCTAGATTCAGGTTCTAGTGGGGGCAACTTCGTGAAGGTTCAAGTCCTTTCGCCCGCACCATAGAAAAATAGGGAGGTTGAGACCTCCCTTAAGTTTTTTTTAGTATATAAAATAAAGACGGTATTTCGTTTGAGTGCAAAAAAAGTGCAAAAACATTTATAGTTGCATATCTCTAAAAAACAACCCAATAAATAACTAAGGGGCAGACCTCTATTTCAGAAGCTGCCCCTTATATTTATCTATCTACTAACATCGAATAGCCGAGTAGGATCTGATGGACTAACGAAGTGACGGAGTTGATCGGGGTTTTCTTTAATAAAATATTTACTTAGATTTCTAGCCCAATCTTTGTTAAGATTATCCTGTTCAACTTCCAGTTTAAACATGGTTTTTGAAAGCATAAGAACATTAATCCTCAAAATATTGGAATATGATCGGCCAGAAGCTCCACCTGATAAGATTTTTTGAACAGCATTATCAATTTCTACCCGGTAATTACGCAGATCAAGTTGTGAATTTTTGTTTATTAGCGTAAAATAATAATAACTTATAGTTGACTCTGGGATAATCCGAGAATTAAGCTGTCGGGCTATTTTTGGCATCTCGGAGTCCTTTGTTTCTAATATCATATATTTTCCCTCCATATATTATGTTATATTATTGGTTTTTCCTTCTGCTTTATCCCCCCTTTCCATGTATTTCAAAACTATTGACCACCTATCCCCCCTTTATGTTAATATTGAGTTTAAAATGGGAATAATATTATTCTATTAGAATAGTTTTTATTTGTTTGCTTTCCCTTCACTACATATCTTTTCAGCCTCAATGATCGTTTTTTTCGCTTCGCTCAAAGCTAAAAGTTTTTTGGAAAAATTGATATAATTCTCGATAACTTTTTCATCTTTAGTAATCAATACTTCCTCATACATTGGAATAAGCAAGTTATACAGGTTTCGGTTTATAACTGTGTTATTAGATAAAGACTCTTCCTTATTAATCATATCTACATTGAAAAGTCGATTTTCAAATTGTGAATATTGATTCCATTTAAAATCATTCTTTAAGATTCGACTTAACGCTGATATTTCCCGAGTTGGATATTTAGCAGGCAGGTTAGTTTCCAAATCAACGGTTATATTTTTTTCATCTATATTTATCAAACTAATCTGTTTTTGACCTTTATACTTAGAATTAAATAATTTAATTGCAGAATTTATTTCATTTTCTAAATTTTTATAATTATTAAAATTGTTAGTAGGAAAGGCAATAGCAAGTTTGAATCGGTAAATCATAATATGCTCCTATCTGCATTAATACTTTAATTAATATTAATTGATTTTTTTAGTTTTGTAAAGCCCTAGAATAATATTTATGATTAAATAATATCATTTGAACTGGAATATACCATTCCCGGATATAACTTACATACCATTAAGCCCCCTACGAACTGCGTTACATTATATTCAAACATCTCTTAGTATCTGTTGGCTCCTACCAACTGTGCCCATGTTCCGCTCTTAGTACCAGTTCCTCGATGAGATCTTGCTCAGACTAGCTCCGTTTTGCATTAATTTCTCTGGACAATGACATGAATAATAATTGTTAATATGTTATAGATTTTATGCTTCTGGTAATAATTATCATAAAAATCACAAGATACTTTTAGCATTAGAAAAATGTTGAATTACTAAGGTGGTAAGCTTATCTATTAATGGCTTATATCAAATAAAGGAGACGAATTCACTATGTCACAGTTTCAAGTGTGGTACCGTTTGCCTAAAGGGAAAAAGGTGGAGTGCAGAATCGTAGAGGCCGAGGATCGCTTTGATGTCCAAAAACAGATTCTAGGAATTGATCCCAATGTTACTATTGGGCTGGTTGCTCCATTGGGTGAACCAGAGTTAGAGGAAGATAGGGACTTTCTTAAAGCACTGATTGCTCTGGCAGATTCAGCTACCCAGTTATCGGCTGCGGTAAACGAAGTTTTAAGGACCTGGCCGCGTACCCACAACATCCCCGGGGAATTGCAAGAATTGATGGGCAGGATAAACAACTGGATTGATTCGCAGCCGGGACAGTCCTCCGCTACCGTAGGTCGCAAGTTGGGAATCAATTGGGATGAGCTTCCGATTACTCTAACGGTTCAAGAAGTTGCTAATGTATTAAGGATTGGAAAGCAACAGGTATATCAATTGTGCCACGGTTATATGTACGATTTTCCATGTGTCAGGGTTGGGGATCGTAGATTTGTAATACCGCGAGAAGGTCTTCGTACCTGGTTCGAAAGTGCTTGCCAAGAAGGAACTTTTCAAGTTAAGAAACGATCTTCATAGACACTATAAATACGAGCACTATTACCTAAGTTTGCTCTCCCGCTCCAGGCCATGCCCGTCCACCGGTACCCTTTGGCTGGCACCGGGGATGGATGTGCCAGCCGGTTCCCGGGCATCGCCTTCCGCTCGGTGGTCGCCCGCCCTCCTGCTCCGGTCGCTTCCCTTTGTCTCGCTTTATTCGCTTCGCTCTTTCCGCTCGACTTTAATCGCTCTCTCCGGCAGGAAGGCTCCCCGATGAAAGGTTAATGGTTCTACCACTTTCTCGCACCGGGCTAACCCCTCCGCACTGCTGCGCGCGCTCCGGGACTTATCCCTATCCCGCTCACGGCCATGCCCTCCACTGCATTACACTCGCTGCTCCGCTCAGTTCCGGATTAATATCCTTCACCGACTTCGCCCGAGCTCCATTCCGTTCCTGGCATATCCTTCCGCTCAGTGCCGCCCGCTCGTACCGGCTGCGCTACAGCTCCGCTCTCGGTACCAGCTCCCCGAAAATATCCAGGTGGTTTAAGCGCTGACGATCTAAGATATCCCACTTCAGACCCAGGGCTCCGGACTTCCCGATCGGCGCGTTCCTGCCTACTTCGTATCGTGTGCAGATGAGCGCGGCCCTACGCCCTGCGTCTTACATTCGGTGGTCGGGACACCCTGCCCATCGCTGACGCGGAACCAGGCCCAGCTCTACCGAGCTTGGCCCTTGGGGCAGCGTGTCCTCGCTGAATTTATTGAAGTTTGCCCCTGGCGAAACCCGTTATAATTTAAATTCATGCTGTAACCAGTGAAAGATAGAATAATGGGATAGGCGCCCGTTATTACAGACAGTACCGCTAAGGCGGTACAACTAACCACATATAGCCCTACCTCGAAGACCGATCTACATAACTACTATTCGACGAAGTGCCCTCCGGGTTCCCTCCGCAAGCTCCGGCCCATCCTCGAATAGGAGTTATGTAAACCGGTTAGATGGTTGCTCAGTGTATTCTTTTCGTTTCCCCGTTTCATAACCCGGTAGCTGATTTTATCCACCATCGTGGGGATCCCCTCCGCATATTTGGGTGTGCTCCGGCTCTCCCCCCCACTCCCACTCTCGACCATACCTGGAACCTTCTGGCACCGGGGATGGATGTGCCAGAAGGTTCCAGGTATCGCCTCCGTTTTGTGGCTGGATATCTTCATTTGCAGTAAGATTATAAGCTTGGTAGAAATGCATTTGCTAAAAAGTCGTGATTACGGTTCTCGATGAGAGGTTATACTTCTCCCTCCTTCGGCGGAATAGGTTACTCATTAAGGGCTCTCCCTATCCACCACCCATTATTACGCAATTGTGTCATAAATATTTATTATAATAGCTTATTGGTATTAAACTATTTGGTTATCGAAAACCATGCTCTTACAAAGAATAGTTATTTAGAAAGTTCTGTTATAATTAAGAAAATAAAGTATTTTTTGATCTTATAGTTATCGTTAAGAAGATACCGTTATACTTTCTATGAATTTATTAGAATGAAGGGAACATTTTCATTCTTTGATAGGTGATTAAATGAAGAATAATGAAAATAAAAGTATAGGAAAAATCGGAGTCTCTAAGGTTTCTATAGTAGTAAATCAGGCTAATTGTTTATTTCATAAAATTGAATTGGAAAATGACATTGGTAATGATGCTTTTATTGAATTCATTTCCGGTTCTGAATCAACAAGTTTTTGTATAGCGGCCCAAATAAAATCGGGGATATCCTATGTCCGTGCTAATGGGGAAGAAACCTTTATCCCTACTGACAAAGAGCATTTAATATACTGGAATAATTTGAATCTTCCCGTTGTAGGTTTAGTATATAATCCCAAAAATGATATAATCTATTGGGTTGATATTAAGGAATTTATCCTCAAAAATCCAAATATAATTGAAAACGGGCCATATAATATATCTCTACCGATCGAGAATATTTTTAACTTGGACACGTTTAATTCGTTTTCGAATCATTTTATTCTTTATAACAATGAAATGAATGCTTCCAAATCTTTTTTCGATGCCGTAACTAATATCTCGAACATAAACGATATTGAGTCCCAATATATAGGCATTAAAAACTTGTTTACTTATCACAGGAATAAAAATGCTACATGGTTTATTCTTTTTAATTATTTCAGGCATTGTAGTGAATATAACCTAAAGATGAATTTAATTCATATCATTTCTCTTATCCCTGGGCATGGAGATATTTTTTGGCATAAGGGTAATATAGTAAATGAAAAGATACGAAATAAAGCATTTGAGTTATTGAAAAAAGAATGGGGAGAAACTGAAATAAGACAATTGTTGAAATATATAAATGATGAGGAAGGTATTCAAAGAGGCTGTATAGGCCAAAGCATATATGCCATTATAGATCGCCTTGAAGATAATATAAATATATTACAAAAAATATCATTCGATTCCAATACGGATGAATCATCGAGATATTGGGCATTTATAATGTATTTAAATGATTTTCAATTTGAGCATACTATAGATGAATGTATGGTATTAATTGATCAATATTTATCTTTATTCCCTGGAACGTCCAATAATGAAATCTTGGGCATTATTAAACAGACTATTTATGAATGCGGAAGATTTGATATTTATTAGTTATATCACCGGGACATACTTGCACTTAGCGATAATATACGAAAGATCCAAAAACACGTTTACGTGATTTTATTCAGTTATACAGCATTTCTTATTAGGATATATTCCGCCTTTTCCGAGACTATAGATTTGCTACTCCCATGGTAAAAATGGGTAAAACTTTGTTCGCTTCGAACATCTGTTTCCCAAATTATGATATTATGTAAACAAGAATCTTCCTAATTATATCTGCCGGAGGTGATTGGATGAAGCTGGAGGATGTTTATACTCAGGTAGTGGGCCTGGTGCCTTTGTATACTGATGAAGGTAATGCTACCCGGATAATCTGCTGGTCTGATGATGGTGATATGATTTCTCTTACAGATACCCGGCAAGTGGAAGGGATCAAACGGTTATTGGCCCGGAACTATGCTCTTGACCTGTCTGCCCAGGCAGCTCAATTACATAAGAATTATCATCGTTCACCGCCGCTTCCGTTTCATCTTCCGGACGGACGGATATTTGTGCCTTTTAAACTTCGCCTGGCCCGCATTGCCGGTGATGCCTGCTATGGTTATATAGAGCTTAAGATTATTGACCGTATTGTTCCTGGTGAAAAGAATAGATGCCGGTTGTTCTTAACTAATGGTCAGACATTGCCCGTATACAGCCAGATTACCACGGCCCGCCTGGCATTATTTTTTGGTTTGGAGATTCAAAAAGCTAATAAAAGAAAGCCGGATCCGGACCAGGACCTCATGTTTGCCTTTCATATTCTGCGACGTTACTTAACAGTCAAACAATAACATCGGTTCAGCTTAGAAAAATAAACCTTCCTTCCCGGTTTTCTATTAGTCAACAATCATAGATAGCTTCTTGCTTATATTTTTGATCTGCCAGTATTCAAAAGCACCCGCCTTATGGCGGCCTCTTTTGCATTTTAAACTGCTGAATTCCCATCTTATATTAATATTAATCCTTCCCCTGGGCCCCCGGAATACAAAACCGCCTTTTGGCTTTAAATCCCCGTATTGCTTTATTCTTTAGGCAGGGTTAAGCCTGTCCAATGTTGTCCAATAAATTGGCCGGGAGGACCACTATTTATCGAAAGGGGTGAAACTATATGGCTGTTACTGCATCTCCATCTGGTAGTGCTTTGCTTATCTATGTTGATAATGATACTGGGACAGGGACTACTGCCCTTAAGTACCAAAATGTAAAAGTCGATGCCGATGTTTACGACGTTGCCAACGGAGCCAACGGCCTGGCGAAATTACAGGCCAGAAACTTTATGACTGTTTTCCGTACCAACACCGTTGAACTCGAAAATGCTTAAAGGTTAAACAAAGAATTTATGTGAAAGGAGGACTTATATTATGGCGAGAGTATTGGAAATGACCTTTTCTTCTGAGCTGGGCAAATCCATTACCCTGCGGGTGCCAAATGCCAAAGACCCTTTAACCGGGGCTGAGGTAGCAGCCTGTATGGATAATATAATTGCTAAAAATATTTTTATCAGCACCGGCGGCGATTTTACCGGTAAGGTCAAGGCCCAGGTGGTTACTACTACATCCAGTGATGTTTCACTGGTTTAGCAGCTGAATACTAACCGGATCAAGGTGCGCCCTGGTCCGGTTTTTTGGAAAGGAGGGGCGCATGTGGATGAAATGTTGAAGCTTATCGGTAACTTAGGATTTCCTATAGCAGTGGCAGTATTTCTTCTGGTCCGGGTGGAAAAGCGGATGGATTCACTGACCAGTGCTATCTGTGAACTGCGTGAAGCTATCTTAATGATGCCCAGAGAGCAGGCCTCTTCTGCCTGGTCCTCTGGGCGAATAACAAAGCCAATGTCTGACGCTGCGAGCCATGAGGGTTTACAGTAGGAGGTTATCAACACATGAACATTTTTGAAACGAACCTGAAATTTAATGGCCTGCGGCCAAGGAATAGAACCAGCTTAATAGTCCTGCATCACTCTGCCAGTCTGGATGTGGGAGCAGCCGAAATTCATCGCTGGCATTTAGAACGGGGGTGGGCAGGTATCGGCTATCATTTTGTCATTCGGGCTGACGGCAGCATTGAACGCGGCCGGCTGTTGGAAACTATTGGAGCTCATACCGGGCCTGGGGTAAATGGATACAGCATCGGAATATGCCTGGTTGGTAATTTTATGACTGCCGCTCCGACTGATTCACAAATACGGGCATTGCTAGAATTGATTGGCTGGCTGAAAAATTATTATATCGTTCATTCAGGATCGGCTCTGGATGTAAAGCTGCACCGGGAAGTGGCAGCTACGGAATGCCCGGGGATATTATTTCCCTGGGAGCAGATCAAGCCGGCCCTGGTTGGACCGGAAGTAAATGATAAAGGAGGCAGCACCGTGGAAGATTGGAAAAGCAAAATTATGTCCCAGGCTAAAGAGGCCGAATTAATACACGATGATCATGAGCCGGATGATCCTGCGCCAAAATGGTTTGTCCTGGCAGTAGCTCTTCAGATTCTTAATAATTCTAAATTGGGAGGAAAAAGTATTGAGTAATAATAAACAAAAAAAGAAAATGACTCTGCAACAGTTTGGTCCCTGGCTGGAAGAGAATGCGCAGGCAGAATACCGCCGAGTGAATAACCGTGTGGACTGCGTGGTAAGTATAGACTATATAGACCCAGGCAAATTTGTGGCCCTTTATGCGGTTCCATCAAGCAGCGGTCTGCTGATTATTGAGCTGGCATCTTCATTTGACAGTAAAACCGAAGCATGGGGGGCCCTGGCTGGGGGCAGCGAAGCATATCCGCCTATATTCTTTTCTGATTGGGTTGGGCAGCAGTATTTGACCGATCGGGAGGCAAAGGTGGAAAGGTTTGTTTTATAATTACATAATTTAAGCCCCATCAAGGGGCTATTTTTTTGGACGAATTAATTGTACATAATATCCTTCATTATATAAATAACCTGAGAAATTTTCAATTCATTTAATAACCCTTCTTTCTGAGCTTTCCTAAGTTTATAACCTATGTTTTTGATTAAGTAATTAGCTATTCTTACTGAATATACTTTAATTAGCAGGAATCTGGTAAATATGTTTCGAAGTAATTTAAATCAAATAAACCGTACGCCAGAACAGCTGTTTTATGGTGGGCGGACAGGTTCCTGAATCGGTGTGTATTATAAAATGTCAAAGTCGGCAATACTCACGTTGGAAAACATTAGCTGTTTATAATATTACGCAGATCGTCAGGGCGCAAACCACCTGGCTATCGTCGGGGAGCTGGTACCGAGAGCGGAGCGATAGCGCAGCCGGTACGAGCGGACGACCACCGAGCGGAAGGGGATGCCCGGAACGGAGTGCAGGGCATGGACGAAAGCGGGATAGGGATAAGTCCCGGAGCGCGCGGAGCAGTGCGGAGGGAGTTAGCCCGGTGCGAGAAAGTGGTAGAACCACTAACCTTTCATCGGGGAGCTTTCCTGCCAGAGGGAGCGATTAAAGTCGAGCGGAAAGAGCGAAGCGAATAAAGCGAGACAAAGGGAAGCGACCGGAGCAGGATGGCGGGCGGTCACCGAGCGGAAGGCGATGCCCGGTAACCGGCGGGCACATCCATCCCCGGTGCCAGCCGTTAGGGTACCGGTGAACGGGCATGGCCTGGAGCGGGAGAGCCACCTTCGGATAATGGAGATTATGTAGGCGCAGCGAACCCGAAGGGCTACATAATCCTCCATTATCGGATGGTGGCGGTGGGGGAAGGATTGTATCATAGAATTAGCCTGGGTTCTCCATTAATTCATAAGTATAATTGCATTTTAAATTACATAGATCAGGAGGTTCAAAGATGAAGCTGCAAACATTGTTGGAACAGAATCGCAGTAATTACTATAAGATGTTGGTTATTATTGATAATGCCAGACAGCAGGAGAAGATTACTGAGTCTCTGGCACCACAGGGCTGGCAAGCCTATAATGTAACTGATCACATTCTGGAATTAATAGAACATATCCCGGAGAAAGAACGTCGTTTGCGGATTGGTAGAAGTATAAAGGAATGGTTTAAGGAGCTGCCTGATAAGGTCATACTGTATGATACGAGTATTCTGTTTTCTCCTGAACTTGGCAGATTGAACCCGGTTGGGGCTTTTAAATATAAATCCCGGGAAAAAGAAATTATTGTTCTTATGAACGGACAGATCTATGGAGAACGAATTCGTTATTCGGAACCGGGAAGAGACGATTATACCGAGATGGACGTGAGTGAATTGATTCATAGCCGAATAGAAGATATTGAATTCTAAACCTGAAACAATGTGATAAGGAGGACGACGATGGCTAAGGTTCGTGAGCTATTGAACTTTGAGAAAATAAAAGAAGTAATTGATATTGATGCTATTGATAATAAACAGGCGATGGTTGAAAAGTACGTTATATCCAAGGATATGCAGGAATATTTGGCCCATCTCCTGGAAGATATAAACGCTCCCCAACATAAAGCAGCCCAGATTGTGGGTGGTTACGGTTCTGGTAAATCACATCTGTTGGCTTTCCTGATTTCTATTTTAACTGAGCCAGACTTACGTAAATACATCCAAGAAAAAGAGCTAAGAAATCTTGCACAGCAAATAAAAAGGGATTTTGTAATTATTCACTGGGAATTACAACCTAATGATGTAGATCTATCTCAGTACTTCTATTACGAAGTGGCATCCCAGCTGGCTGATAAATATTCGATTGATATTGACTTCAAAACTGAAGGGGTAGTAGATCACAAGAAAAACATCCTGGATCTGCTGGATAAGATTAAAGTTGATGATCCCAGCCGTGGATTAGTGGTTATCATGGATGAAATATCCGATTTTCTCAAACAAAAAGATAAAGAAAAAATTACCCGCGATATGCAGTTCATGAGAGTGCTGGGGCAGGTGGCCCAGAGCAGCGATTTTACTTTTATTGGCGCCATGCAAGAACACA
>JBDKUD010000248.1:0-3779 GCA_039679805.1 Syntrophomonas sp.
TGATCGGATTCTTAAAATCGCCCGTACAATTGCCGACATGGAAGCTTCCGAAAATATTCAATTGCAGCATCTAGGCGAAGCCCTGCAGTACCGTAGTCTGGATCGGAAGTATTGGAAAAGCTAGTCTTAATCTAATAGAATCTGTAAGCCCGTTTTTGACAAAGGGACGGTTCGACGGTTCTCTTGTCAGCAAGATTTGCTATTACGATTATTTCGGTCTTACATATTGGACGCTGCCCCTTTTGATACCTAGTAGATCGGTGATTTTCCGTATAGATAAACCGGTGTTTCCTCTCATATGGGCAATGATTTCGTTTCGCGTTTCTACTTTTATCATCAACTCTTCCAGGCTGTTTCCCTGCCCCAACAAAGCAAAGGTTATAATGAATATAGTTATGAATATGACTAATAAAAGGAGAATTTTATTATGGATAAATTCACCAAAACCTTGTTAGTAGGAATATTGCTATGCCTTGTGGTTATTGCATTTAAACCCAATAATAATCAGATAACATCAACATCAACAAACCCAAACATTAATATCAGTTCAGGAGAAGCAATTATACAACTTGCTCCCAATAGAATTGCTGTTGTTGATAATAGAAACAATTCTGGTATGGGAGGTACTATTTTAGTTTTTGATTACGATACTAATACTAAAAAGTTTAATTATGTATGTTCTATGAACTATAGCGATTATTTTAGAAATCCTCAAAAGTACGGATTATTACCTACAGAATAAAACTTTATAGACTAGTAAATTATTTACTGCGTTACTCACTCGCTGCCCTTTTCCTGTCCCCATAAAGCTGCAGGTGCTTACATAGCCCCTTGGTCCATGCACCCCTTTGAGATAGTTGTTTATGTGAAAGCTCTTCTCCCATGTACCAGCAATATGCCACCGGCAACGCAATTTTTTGTTTTCATCATCCCGGCATTAGCTGCACCTCCTTTGGAATCTTATGCTACCCCATCCAGGTACGCCCTTACTTCTATAATGAAAGGGTGCCCATGCATTACAAAAGTACAGGAAGACCATTTTAAAGTGGACATCGATATTAAAAAGGAATTACCGGAGAAAACATTGGGGCAACGGTTGCGTAAAGCTCGTTTAGATGAAGGACTGAGTTTAAAGGAAGTAGTTTCGTAGGTGAATATGCATAGAGGGACTTTGGGGCTATGGGAAAATGAAAAATGTAAACTAATATATTATAGTAAGCTAAAAGAAATAGCTGACTTTAGAGGAGTTGCAACGGAATATATTTTAGGGCCTCAACCTGAAGATCCACTGCCCGGAGCACGATTGGAATATTACAGGAAATGTAGAGGTTTAATTCAAAAAGAAATGGCTGATCTTCTAGGTGTTGATTCGGGAACCTTAGGTGAAGCAGAAAGAGGGAAAAAAGCCCGTATGTTTTCAACAAAGCAGTTGCGCTAGATCCACGGTTTTTGCGTCAATCTTGAACTAATTTTGCTCTTTAAGTGGGTACTACATTCTATTTATCCTTCTCCTGGGTTGATTTGTTTTTCGCCGCTTTTTTGATTTTGTCTTGTTTGATATTGTCCCATTTAGACCACAAAAAATTAAAATGTTGAATATAAGATTTATATAATTGACTGCCCGGTTTAATTTGAAATATTGGCATGTCATATCCAGTATCTCCATAAGAATAGGGACTTACAAATAAGAACGTCTTTGTTATGACAAGAAAAGTCATTGGGGGTTGCCAATATAATGTAAGACTGAAATTATTATTTTTTTTAAACGTTTCAGCTTGGCTACAAGAACTAATAATTTTTTCCTTTGTACCTTTGATGTCTTCACATTTGTCTCTTTCAGAAGGGTACTCAGAATTAGGATTACATATTAAAGCCTGCACTTTAAAATCGTCTTCTAGTACGCGTGTCAAAATATTTTTGAGCCTTCCTTGCTTGTCAAGAAAATCAGAACATGAATTGCCGAGTATTTTAAAATATTTATCATTTTTATCAAATTCTTTAGATACAAAACGCATTTTCGTAAATTCTGTTTTAATTGCATCATAAAATTCTTCGTTTCTACAGGAAAAAATCCTTTCAATACCACAATTATGCGCACCACTCATTAAAGCAGTGTTTGTATCAAACAAATGAACAATATTATCTTTGGTTCTTCTTTCAAAATAGTCACCCAACAACATATCTCTTATAAAAACAGAGAACAAACCACCGGCTATTAAAGCTGCAAGGTTCATGCACAAGCTTTGGTATTTTGAAGATGTAGCAAAATACTCTTGACCAATAAAATCAATGCAAATAGTCAGTAGTATTAATAATACTATCATTAGTTTAAAATTCTTTAAACTTAACGCATTATTTTCTTTAGTTAAGCTCCCAACCTTGTCATTTTCGTCTAACACTATACCACCTTTTTCTCATAAAAATTATTAAGGATACTTCGACAATATTATGGGTATTCCTTCCACTGATTCAATAAATGTCAATAATCCTATAAAAAAACCGAGCTGTACCCCTCCTAATCTTTATTATGTAGTTGCTGCAGCTGTCTGATATACCAGATATGCAAAAAACTGCAGTCTTCTTTTCTTGACTATAGACCTGTACTGCTCCCGGGGATCAATGGCCTTCTGAAGTTCGATTTTCACTTGCTCTATTTCCTCCAGGATTGTGGTAATAACTTGTAGGTGATATCCTGGCGAATTGAATCAACCAGTTGTTGCCAGTCCCCGAAATTAGCAAACTCTGGCTTGCATCGATAGCACCGTTCTTGGGAAAAAGTAAACTCTTCTCCATCAAGGGTATAGCGAGTTTTTTCTTGAACCGCACTTTTGAATAAGGGTACCCCATTGGCATCGCAGTCCGCGAAATTTAGCCTTCATTTGCAAAACAGTTACACCTTACCGAAGCAATCGCTTTAGGTCATACGGATTATGGCCAGTGGCAATACTATAAGTGCCGTGCTAAAGAACTTCAAGGATCATCTGTTTGTAAAGGGCAGACTGTAAATGCGAAGGAACTTGAAGATGCAGTTATAACCACAATCAAGCGCATTTGTACCGATAAGACATTCCTAGAGGGTGTGGCCCAAGAAGCAATACAAAATGGTCGGGGATAATACTTAACCCATTCTGGAGGAAAAGAAGAGGCTCAAAGGACGTCTAGATCTATCTCATCCGAACAGAAAGAGCTCATTCGAGCCCTGGGCAAGAAAACCCTCCCGTCAGAGCTGGTGGAAGAACGTATCCAGGAAATCGAGAAGTAAAAAGATCCCCTACTTGAGGAGCTATCACAAATAGAAATAAAGCTGGAGTCTGAAGACTGCAAAAGGTTGACATAGACCTAGCTTTTGGGAACCTGCTACGATTTAATGAGGTCTTTGATGAATTAGAATTTGAGGAAAAGAGGATTTTCCTGCGCAGTATCGTAAAAGAGATAAAGCTTATGATCGAATACCTGAAGTAGCCCGTTACATAGCTGATTTGGGACAATGCAAAAGACATCCTGATTGAGCACGTTGCTGAATCAATTCAATACAGAAGTCTGGATAGAAGTATTGGAACCGATAACTAATATAAATAACTAGTTATCGCATGAAATCAGCAATAAAAGGTGGTTTGCAATAAAATGGAGTATAAATTCAGAAGAGTTACCTAAAAGGATGGAATACAAGTAATAGATATCTTTAATTACTATATAGACAATGGTTTTGCTGCCTTTCTTAATGAGAAATTAAGCTATGAATCTTTTCTGCCTTTATTAACAATGATTGATGGTTACCC
>JBDKUD010000222.1:0-23453 GCA_039679805.1 Syntrophomonas sp.
GATGACACGGGGACGGGGTTGTTGTCACACATTAAAATGTGTGACAACAACCCCGTCCCCGTGTCATCCCCCTTGTCATCCTATCTATGTGCCCATTTTTCCGGGTTAATGTCCCGGGCGGAAAGCCATTGAGCAGTTGCGCCGGTTATTATAACCGGTTTTTCTTTTAATTGTTTACAATTACGAGAACCGGTCATCAGAAATACAGATTTTAAGCGATAGAGAAATGCTTCGACCTGGCGGTCCAGTTCCTCAATACCATCCTGCAACAGGGTTTTCAGGAATGGTCCTGCCATGGCGGTCAAATCAGCACCCATAGCCAGGGCCTTGGCAACGTCGGTAGCTTTTCTTATTCCTCCGGAAGCAATTAATGTAACTGGAATTTCCAGTGATATTACCTCAGCCAGACTACTGACCGTGGATATACCCCAATCATCCAATTCCGTGGCGAACATTCCCTGCCGTTGGTTTTCAATTACAACAAAATTAGTGCCGCCCTTGCCGGCAATATCAAATAGTCTTACTCCAACCTGATATAATTTTTTTACGGCTTCGCGGGATAAACCAAAGCCTACTTCTTTAGCTATAATTGGAACCGGGCATCTTTCAACCAGCCGCGCTACATTTTCAATTATTCCCTTAAAGCTACGGTCTCCTTCAGACATGGCTAATTCCTGTGGTACATTGAAATGTAATTGTAAACCATCGGCATTTAGCATTTTTACTGCTTCCATAGCATCTTCTATTCGTGCAGCAGCACTTACATTAGCAACAATAATTCCATCGGGATTCATTTCCCGGGTTACAGAAAAGCTATACTTTAACTCAGGATTTTCAATAGCTATGGTCTGTGACCCTACTGCCATAGCCAGTCCATATTTACTTGCAATAGAAGCCAGACACCGGTTAACCTTACCGGCCTGTTCTGTGCCCCCGGTTATAGCATTGATTATTACCGGGTAATTAACATCTCTTCCCAAAAATGTTACTTGCGGATTAATATCCTCGATTCCTAATTCAGGTACCGCATCATGAAGAAGATGTATATCCGCAAACCCGCTTAAGGCCGGCCCGTCAAAGGACTGGTTGGCTATAATCAAATGCTCATTCTTACGCTGTTCTCTAATTATAATACCCTCCCGGCTATAATTCTGGCTTCATTAAGGGCTTCCGGATCATTGACATTAAAGAACATCTCCCTTATTTCGCCAAAACGTCTCAGTTCAGATTCTTTTAATTTTAACGTATCAAGTTCTTTAAATACCAGAACTAACTTAAGTAAATTATTATTCAGACAATTGGTCAGTACCGGCAGACATTTCTTACTATAAGCCGCTGATATAGGCTGAAGATAACCATCTAACTCAGGTACTGCGGCTTCATGGTCTTCTAATTGATCTAACATATGTTCGACCAGTTTCATACTCATAAAAGGCATATCACACCCCAGGACAAAAACCTTATCAAAACTTGCATAATAAAGTGCCGAATGAATACCACTTACAGGACCCAGGCGTGGATACACATCACTATACGTAGGTAGGTTAAAAGTGGCGTATTGCTCGGGATCATTACTTATAATAATTGTTTCATCAAAAAAGTTTATGAATTTATTGATAATAATATTTATAACTGGCCGACTACCAATTTCCGCAAAAGCTTTATTAAACTTCATTCGGGAACTTCGACCTCCCGCCATTATAACCCCGGTTGCATGCATACCAACCCTCCTTACCTCAACAACCTGCCACTTCTACCTCCGTTCCCTGCTATAAAAAAGGCTGCCAACCGGCAGCCTAATATTTAACCCCTCATCCGCCACCGAATCCTTTACTGCAACTGTGGCAGGCGTCCCTGGTTCCAGAGCCGCCGCTGCTGCCACCGGTATTGAATAAAGATAACTTCTGTATAACCTTCGCAGAGCCACACTGCGGGCATCTAACTTTTTCTTTATCAGCGTTAGAAATCATAACATCAAATTTTTCCCCACACTCATTACAGGAAAAATCGAAAATAGGCATATCTTCACCCCGCATAGGTTACTTTTATTGGTTATTTGTATTTACAGAGGCTCAATAGCCCGATACTTTTCTACCAGTTCTTCAAGCTCTTTTTTATCACCTTCCTGATGGGCATCTTTGATAGATAAACTAATCCGTTTCTCTTCCGGGTCGATATTCAGAATTTTGATCTGAACCTTCTCACCAGCAGTTACGATATCCTCAGGTTTCTCCACTCTGTGATCAGCTAGCTGGGAAATGTGCACCAAACCATCTACACCCGGTTCAATCTCCACAAAAGCACCAAATGGAGCAGTTCTGACTACAGTACCTTCGATAATATCACCTTCGTTATATTTCTCCAGAACTACCTCCCAGGGACTCTTAATCAGTTTTTTGCGACTGAGAGATACTCTTTGTTTTTCACGGTCCAGGGCGAGAATATAAACTTCAATTTCTTCACCTTCGCTTAATACATTAGAAGGATGCTCTACTCTTACATGGTCTATTTCGGAAACATGTAATAATCCTTCATAACCACCCAGATCAATAAATGCCCCGTAATCTACAATTCGTTTTACTTTTCCGGTACGGGTTTGGCCTTCTTCAATATTACCCCAGAATTGCTCTTTTAATATTGATTTTTCCGCTTCCACCAACTGTTTTCTTGATACAACAATCTGAGAGCCCCGTCTCTTATTGCGGTTAAACTCAATAATTTTAAAATTAAAGGTCTTGCCCACATAATCATCCATGTTTTTTACATAACCATAATCAACATGTGAAGCAGGTAAAAATGCAACTACACCTACATCAACCAGTAGTCCGCCTTTGACACTGCTTAATATTGTACCTTCAACAACCTTATCGTTGTTATAGTCCTCTTCAAGTTTGTCCAGGGCCTTCTGGGCATCTACTTTTTTCTTGGACAGAAGAATGGTGCCATCATCGTCCCACTTTAATACCAGTACTTCAATTTCGTCTCCGACTTTAACCAATTCTTTGGCTGAATTGACATCTTTAACAGACAACTCTTTAGCGGGAATTATGCCCTCTGATTTACCACCCACATCAACCATTACTTCATCATCAAGCACCTGAATAACGGTTCCCTTTATGATATCTCCCCTATTAGGAGTAGTAAAATCTGCCATCTCAGCTTCCATTTTGGCAAAAGATTCTTCTTTGGCACCAACTTCCTCATTGGTTACCGTCTCCTGGGTCTGCTCCTGAGGAGCATTCTCGTCAAACTCACTCATTTTCTCCAATACCTCCTTAATTATCCAGTCCGGAGTTGAGGCCCCCGCAGTAATTCCTACGCTGGTTACTCCATCGAACCATTCAGAATTAATTTCCCTGGCATTTTGTATCCTGAATGTTCTAACTCCGGTATATATACACTCCCGAGCCAAAGTGGCGGTATTTGAACTATTATTATCACCTATTACCAGCATTATATCCACCTGCTGGCATAACGACCGTGCGGCTGCCTGCCTGTCCCGGGTGGCTGGACATATAGTGTTAAATACTCTGACCTCGGGAACCCCGGGTAGTACAGCAGCTATCACCTCATAATAGCTCTTGGCATCCTTGGTTGTCTGTGATACAACCCCTAGCTTACCTTGAAAACTACGACCACTAAGCTGATCAATACTTGCTATGACAGTTGCTTTATTATTGCACCATCCCAAAATACCTTCAACTTCGGGATGACTGGAATCTCCATAAACAACTATTTCATAGCCTTCGCTTTCCAACATTGCTGCCAGGTCATGTACCTTTTTAACCAATGGACAAGTGGCATCGTTTATTCTTAAGCCTTTTTGCCGGATTTCGCGAATAATCTCCGGTGTAGTACCATGGGATCTTATTATTATTCCCTCCGGCTCAGCTTCTGCAACCGTAGTTGCCACATCAATGCCTTTATCTTTAAAATACTTGATTACAGCATCATTATGTACCAGAGGTCCGAGTGTATACCACTTTTCACCTTCAACAGCTGCTTCTTCGGCTATCTTCACGGCTCTCCTGACCCCGGCACAGAACCCTGCCTTATCAGCTATCTTAACTCGCAAAATTGCACCCCACAAACATTATATATATTTGGTATTATGCTGCCTAATTCCTTCTTTATTTAGACAAAAGACTATTAATTTCTTTCATTATTTCTAAACTTACTTTCTCCATAGTAGCTGAATTGATTTTCTGCTCGCGATATTCCTCCAGGTAAATAGGCTTTCCGACCCTAACCACCAGTGGGCTTAACCATCCCCAGGGAATATTTCGATCAGTGCCGAGACAGGCAACAGGAACTATTGGAGCCTGTGATTTTAAAGCTAACATAGCAATTCCGGAATGAGCCTTACTTTCTATGTCACTTTTATGCCTCTGACCTTCGGGGAAAATCCCCAGAATTTTACCCTGTTCAAGTATCTCCAGGGCATGTCTTATAGCCTGGCGGTCGGCAGTACCCCTTTTTACCGGGAACGCATTAAGATGTTTAAACAGATTTCCTAAAATCACATTGTTAAATAATTCCGCCTTGGCAATAAAACAAATGGGTCTTTTTACGCTTAAGGCTACTACTACCGGATCCCAATTGCTTATATGATTAGATGCTATAATTACCGGACCATGTGAGGGTATATTTTTCCAGCCTTCCGACTTTAACCTTAATGGCCAGAGAATAAACTGTAAAACCGCTTTGACTATACTATAAAGCATTTTACCCCTTCCTAATTATAGAAATAATCGTGGTCAGAACCTGGTCCACGGTAAGATCGCTGGTGTCAATTATAATAGAATCTTCTAAAACTTTAAGAGCCCCAACCTCTCTTTCCATGTCCATTTTGTCTCTGGCTGCTATCTCATCCTTAATAGCAGCATAATCTAAAAGGTAACCCTTTTCCTCCATCTCTTTAATGCGCCGGTATGCTCTTTTCTCAATACTAGCTGTTAAAAAGAATTTATAATCAGCGTCAGGAAGAACACATTCACCAATATCACGGCCATCCATAACAATACTGGCAACACTGGCTAAATCCTGTTGTTTCTTCACCATGATCTGTCTTACCAGCGGGTGAGCAGCAACCCTGGATACAGCACCAGTTACATGAGGCATTCTTATTTCTTCAGTTACATTGATATCATCACAGAAAATTTGTTGCGTGAGGTTATTTTCGAAATGAATAAACAACGAATGGGCAAGCTCTGCAAGTGCTTGCGAATCATCCAGATTTATACCGTTCTGTAGGGCCTGCCACGTTAAAGCCCGGTACATGGCCCCGGTATCAATATAAACAAAACCTAGTTCCTGCGCTACTTTCCTGGCAATAGTACTTTTCCCTGCTCCGGCAGGGCCATCAATAGCAATTTTCATCACAAAACCATCCCAGTAATATTCCATTACATTTTAGCATACTATCCGGCAGTAAAGCTATAAAACAAATACTTTTGCTGGCGATAGTAATGTTGCGACAGCTTTGCCCTCTTGCTGTTCAAGCTGGGGACACACCTTCCTATTCGGGTCCGCCCCCGCGAACCGAAGTAAGGAATGTCCCCGTGTTAGGGGAAATGCAAATTATTTTATAGATGGTTGTACCATGCAGGCATGGGTTGTCTATCTACGAATTGTATCTAGTAATTCCCAGAAGCCCGGGAAGGAAATGGCTACCGCTTCTGAACCCTCGACGGTAGTTTCTCCCCTAGCCACTAGAGCAGCAACTGCCAGACACATAGCTATACGATGATCTTCATGACTATTGACTACGGAACCGATTAAAGCATCCGGCTGACCATTAATAACAAAACCATCCTCGGTTTCTTTAATATCAATACCCATTTTCCCTAGTTCTGAACATATGGCTGAGATCCGGTCAGTCTCTTTTACCCTGAGTTCACTGGCTCCTTTTACAATTGATTCCCCTTCAGCAACCGCCATAGCAACCGCTAATACCGGTATTTCATCAATCAGACGGGGAATTATTTCTCCTTCTACTACTATACCTTTAAGATCAGAGGCAGAAACCACCAAATCGGCTATCGGTTCTCCACCTACTATCCGCTGGTTTTCTATGTTAATTTTTCCTCCCATGGAAGTCAGTATATCGATAATACCTGACCGGGTTGGATTTACCCCCACATCTTTTATCTTTAATTCTGAACCCGGTACCACCATAGCTGCAACCATAAAGAAAGCAGCTGAAGATATATCGCCTGGAACTATAAATTTCTGGGGTTCTAACCCCTGACCAGATTTAATAGAAATATTATAATTATTCACCTGGAGGTTAGCCCCCATACTACTTAGCATTCTTTCAGTATGATCCCGGGATTTCTCAGGTTCAACGACAACAGTCTCTCCATCCGCATAAAGTCCGGCCAGAAGTAAAGCCGATTTAATCTGCGCACTGGCCACCGGGAGCTCATATTTTATGCCTTTTAGATTTCTGCCCCTTATATCCAGCGGGGCAAAACTTCCGTGGTTGCGAGCTGATATATCGGCTCCCATCATAGTAAGCGGCTCAATAACGCGCTTCATGGGACGTCTATTTAAGGAGTCATCTCCGCCTAACATGGAATGGAAACTCTGGGCCGCCAGTACACCGGACATCAATCGCATAGTGGTGCCGGAGTTGCCACAATAAAGAATTACCCGAGGGGCAATCAACCCGTTGAGTCCCCGCCCCGGTATTACCAGGGCAGAGCCCCTTTCCCTTATCTCTATTCCCAATTGCCTTAGGCAATCACATGTTGACAGGGTATCAGCGGCTGCCAGGAAATTCTCTACTACACTTTCACCCCGCGCCAGAGCGGCAAATATTACAGCTCTATGGGATATTGACTTATCTGATTCCACTACAATCTCCCCGCGCAGCGGACCAGATTTAGCTATAATTTTTTTCATAAATAAACTCCTCCTGAAGAAAGTTCCCTACTGCCGCCTATTTAACCCAGGCCTTAATATCCATGGACTGCAGTATCTTAACCGCCCGGTCAGCATCCTCAGCCAGAGGTACTCCCAAACGCATAGTGCCTCCATCACCTTCGCGAGCCCTGAGTATCTCAATATCAACAATATTAATACCATATTCACCTAGAACCGCGCCAATTTGTCCTATCATTCCCGGTTTATCCGGGACTATACAAACAATATCACTGAATCCTGGCAATAATCCTTTACTGATACCAGGAATTTTATCTCTAATATCTCGGGCCTCCTCCAACATATTCCTAATAGAGTCTTTATCCCCGGCATTAAGCGCTCTTTTGAATATGTCGAGACCACACATTAATTCATCCAGCTTAACAACCAACTGATCACGATTACTAATTAAAATGTCTTCCCAAATCCCAGAACCCGACGACGCTATACGGGTAGTATCCCGAAAGCCACCGGCTGCCAAGACCAGACAATCATTGTTGCCTCCGGTTAGATTAACCAGGGATACAGCTGCAATATGTGGAATATGACTGACGGTTGCCACCAATTCATCATGCTGGGCTGCTTCCATAATTTTTATACGAGCTCCAGTTGACTCCATTATTTCTAATAAGTTTTGCAGAGCATCAGCCGGTGTATTATCTGCTGGAGTTAAGACATAAACGGCATTCTCAAATAGATAACGATCTGCACCTAGAATTCCCTTTATTTCCGCACCCGCCATTGGATGACCGCCGATTCCCCATACATTCTCCGGCAGCAGAGCAGCAAAAGCATTCATTACCTGGAATTTTGTACTACCCACATCAGTCACTATCGTGCCTGGTTTTAAGTACGGTTTTATAGAAGAGAGCAGGGATGGAAAAGTACTCAAGGGGGTACATAATATTACCAACCCTGCCATCTTAATTCCCTCATGCAGCCCGATACTGAAGTCAATGGCCCCTGATTCCTGAGCTTTTATAAGACTGGCCTGGTCGGTGTCATAACCGATTATCTTATCTACCAGAGGGGACTCGTGCAAAGCTAACCCTAATGAGCCCCCAATTAGGCCGACACCTACAATTAGCACATTAAAGGACATCGTAAATTTCCTTCTTACTGCTTGCCAGCCAGTGCTGTAGCCATACTGGTTACCTGGGTTACTAAGTTTTCAAATGTTTCCGGCCTTAAAGATTGGGGACCATCGGATAAAGCCTCGGTTGGGTTCTGATGGACTTCTACCATAATGCCATCACAACCTGCTCCAACAGCTGCCAGGGTCATTGGTCCAACCAGTTTCCACTTGCCGGTGCCATGACTGGGATCAACGATTATAGGCAAATGAGTAAGTTGTTTGATAATCGGTACAGCACTTAAATCCAAAGTGTTACGGGTATAGGTTTCGAAAGTTCTTATACCTCTTTCACACATGATTACCTGACTGTTACCGCTGGAAATAATATATTCAGCCGCCATAATCCATTCTTCAATGGTAGCGGATGGCCCTCTTTTTAATAATATTGGTTTATCTATCTTGCCCAACTCTTTCAATAGGAAAAAGTTCTGCATGTTACGAGCGCCCACTTGCAGCACATCGGCATATTGGGCAACCATATCTATCATACGAGGATCCATTATTTCGGTTACCACGGGTAACCCGGTAACCTGGCGGGCTTCAGCCAATATCTCCAGGCCCTCTTTTTCCAAGCCCTGGAATGAATAGGGGGAGGTCCGGGGCTTAAATGCTCCACCCCGCAACATAGTTGCACCAGCTTCTTTGACCATTCCGGCTATCTCCAGAAACTTCTGTCGGCCTTCGATAGCACAGGGTCCGGCAATAATCTGAATACTGCCATCACCTACCATTACATCGCCTATCTTTACTACAGTAGGTTCCTGTTTAAACTCCCGGGAGGCCATTTTGAAAGGCTGCACAATAGGAACTACTTTTGCCACCCCGGATAGGGTTTCAAATAATTCCATAATAGCCTCGGTTCTTTTTCCAACTCCGCCGATAATAGTCCTTTCCACCCCTTCTGACAGGTGAACCAGGAATCCGTTTTCCTGCAGTTTATCGCAAACTGTATTTACCTGTTCCGGCGTGGCCTTTTTTTCCATAACAATAATCATAACGTTTTCCTCCTTTTTTCTGGAGGTGAGAAAAGCAAAAGCATTCCATTAGTGAATTATATCACTAATGGAATGCCATATTCCATAACAATAATTCTCACCATCCTACCATACTACAAGTTTTTATTTTATTCCTACCTAACTACATGTAATAGCATAACACTAAAAGCCTCAATATTTCAACAATATATTATGCCTGACCCAGGTAAGCTTTACGTACCTCGTCTTGGAGTGACACGGGGACGGGGTTGTTGACAACATGTTACGCTTTAAAAATAATTCCCCGGTTAATACCGGTTAATCTCTCGATCTGTCTTATCGATAGAAGATATTCCCCTTTAAGTTGTTTTAAAAGTTTATTTCTCATTGCTCGGTCAAGTGTTTGCAAATCTGACGGATTTTTAATTTGGCACACATTCTTTATTAAATTAATAGCTTCCGGGTCAGTCAGCAGACGTTTGTCCTTCATTTCCAGACATTGATCATCGCTTACTATATTACAAAATTGAATAAAGCTGTTAATAGCCTTTTCCTTGTCCGCCTCAAACATACTAAGTACAAAGTCAGAATTAATGAAGTTCAATTGATTAATATATTCTTTGAAACTGCTCCACTGATATTCTTCTATACTTTTTACTAAACCTGCTTTCAAAGGATTCTGGTGAATATATCTAATAACTGTCAAGAAGTAACTGTCATTCTCCACTATTTCACTATTAAAACGATCCTGAAATAGGTTTCCTATTCGTTGATATTTCCTGTTATACCAATATACATAGCTGCCGCATATCCTCCGCATAATTTGTTCAAGTGGCTCATTACCCGCCTTTAACAGCAGATGAACATGATTTCCCATCAAGCAATAAGCATAGATTTGATATCCGCTTATATCTTTATACTGCTTCAGTGTCTGCAGGAATTTATTATAATCTTCATTATCTTCAAATATGATCTGTCGGTTGATGCCCCGCATCATTATGTGGTATATATCGCTGTCACTTTTCTTCCTTGCCTGTCTTGCCAAATAAATACACCTCTTATTTAAAGAGTACCCTGAACTAAAAATGTTGTCAATAACCCCGTCCCCTTGTCATCACCTGATAAGTTGGTGTCAAAAGTGTGTCAACTATATAAGATGTTCACAACACAAGTATCCTAATACCAGTATTTTCCGAGTGAGCCCAGTGTTTTGAGCTTCGCCACAAGGACGCCCACAGACAGGCTTCCTATTGGCTATCCCCGATTAGTTTCCCCATTAATTTTTCCTCTTCGGATAGTTTTGCTAACTCAGGTTCAAACCATCTTTCTAAATATCCAATAATAATACGGTAGTTTTCTTTTGCTGAATAATGAGAATGTGCGGAAAAATAAATATCTCTCATTAAAGGATGCTCAAAAGTAAAATCGAGGACTTCTCTAAATTCATAGTAAGCTTTTTTCTTTTCATTGAACGTACTCCTACTTTTAATTGTTTTCAAGAGTTCATAACCTATTTCGGATATCCAAGGAAAGTCATCTTTAAACAAGCTTAAAACAATTAAAAGCCCACTGTATCTGTTAAATTTAGTAGAATAATGACGGAGTTCGTCCAGCATTGGTGGTGACAATCTGTTAAAATTAATTTTCCTTGCAGGTATCCTAAGACTTTTATTAATCTTAAGAGGCAACTCCGAATACATAAGTTTAATTTCTTCAAATAAATTAGCTATTGATGATTCTTGAACTTCTGCTTTTTCATCCCCGGCCATTTCTTCCTCATTTTTTGATATAAACTCATTTGCCTGAGTTATAAACATGTTTACCTGCGCTTTTATAACATCAATATCCGGCTCAGAATTAGGTATTCTTTTTACAAGCTGCATAACTAATTTGGATAGTGAACCTTCATCACTTGCACAGTTTTGAAATTGTGCAAAAGGTCCATAGTTAGCTTGGCTTAATGGAACTCCGATTGCTATCCCTAATAGTGTTGTATTTAATTTTCCTTTAGCCATTCCAGCTTCGTATAGTATCCAAGGTCTATTAACACTGTTCTTAGTTAACAAGCATACAACATCTGTTGCTTCATCAATCTTTTTAATTATTTCAGGATACCACTCTATACCATATTCAATCCCCTGTGTTCCCTTTCTATCGGAGGAACGAAAAGATTTTAATACACCAGCGCTTACGCTACTTAACAGTTTACTAAAATATTCTGCAAGTTCTGCATCTCTACTGTCATGACTGATGAAAACTAATGGGCTCTTCGAGATAAACTTATCTTCCTTTTTCAACTCACTACTCTCTATACTTTTTTCGTCTTGTTGTTCAGGCATAATAATTCCATACCCTCCTTTATATTATTTAAAGCATATCAAATCGGGTGGAAGGCCACCATTAATGAACGACTTCCCACACTACCATGTATATTGTTTGATATACGGCGTTTTCTAAGTATACATTAACTTGAATTTCTTTTTTCTTTTCAGGTCGAGTTTTAGTGATCCGGCGTTTTTACCGTCATTATGTAATAAAATCTTTAACTCTTTTGCTCCTTGTTGGATGCCTTAATTTTCTTAAAGCTTTAGCTTCAATTTGCCGTATTCTTTCTCTGGTAACTCCAAATGCCTGCCCTACTTCCTCTAAAGTGCGAGGTCTATTATCATCAAGCCCAAATCTTAAACGTAGGATTTTTTCCTCACGCTCAGTAATTGTACTTAACATATAATTCAGTTCATCACGTAAACATACTTTAAAAGCTAATTCTTCCGGAGATTCTGCATCTTCATTAGTGATAAAATCTCCTAAACTGCTATCTTCTTCTTCGCCTATAGGGGTTTCTAGTGAAAATGGTTGTTGGGATATCTTCATTATTTCTTTAACACTCTCTACTGGTATTTCCATTTCTTTAGCAATTTCTGATGGTTCAGGTTCCCTTCCTAAAGCCTGAAAGAGGATTCTTTTTACTCGGTAATATTTATTGATTTTTTCTATCATATGAACCGGAATCCTGATAACACGCGCCTCATCTGCAATGGTTCTGGTGATGGATTGTCTTATCCACCAAGTTGCATAAGTGCTGAATTTATAACCCTTTCGATAATCGAATTTTTCCACGGCTTTGAGTAACCCCATATTCCCTGCCTGGATCAAATCTAAAAACTCTAAACCTTTATTTTGATATCGTTTGGCGATGCTAACCACTAATCTATAGTTACTATTTATTAATAATTCCTTAGCTTGTTTATTACCACGAGAAATTTTTTCGCCAATCAGGATCTCATCCTCTCCGGTAAGTAATTTAAACCTTCCAATTTCTTTAAGGTATGATTTCACTAAATCAATTTCATGTCCTGCAATCTTACTGTAATCAATCTTTTCATCAGAATACTGCTTTTCTTCAATTGCATTTAATTGTGCTTCGTCGGGTTCATAATCATCGCTCTCACTAAAAAGTGGATCATAAGATGAATCTTCTGGTTCTGGATTATTTTCTATTGGATCTGGCAAGTCATTATCCTTTTCCCTTTGCTTTCTCTGCATAGCAATGTCTAACAGGTTATCTATTTCCATGAATTCATAATCCGTATTGGGGAAAGATGTAAGTCTAATATCATTTTTATATTTTTTTGCTTCTACACTCATTTCGTTTACCTATTCCAGCATGGTATTACCAAGAAAATAGTCTTCGATAAAATCCCATCTGGCCTCATCGTTTTCTAATCGAGTAAAAAAGTACTTCAGAATACTGAAAGAACGTTCTTGTCGATCCTTTATATCCTTCAAAATAGCATTGGAATAGCTATTATGTTGCATTGTCAGGGTTGAAACTCTATACGGATCATTGATACGGATGAATATTTCAGGAGCATGTCCGCCTTTGATATCATAGGAAGCCATGGAAAAGGCCTCTAAAATATAGGCCAAATTCATATGCGGATCATTCTTTTTAATAGCAAAATACCTGCTAATTTCCCCGGTGGAATTAATATAAGTCAGTAGCTGTTTAAGCCGGTTTTTGACTTCGGTAAAAGTCCGGTGATAGATAACTGATGTTACACGATATTCCTCATGATCCTCGGGATTCCCGGATTCTTGATTTTGCGTATTCCTCTTTTGAAGAAAAGCATCCCGGTTTTCGTCTCCTTGTTTGATTACGAAAAGATCTATAAGTGCATTTACAATTTTTCTCCTGTCCACCTCGGTATAACCTCTGCTCTTTAAAAACTGCCTAACATCTTCCTTTTTAAAAAATACACTTCGCCCAGGCCCTGAGAAAAATTCAGTGATACAATTAACATGTTTATCAAAAGTTTCATTAATCTTTTCCGGATCATGGGAAGAAAATTTCATAGATAGTCGGAAACGAGGATGAACATGCTCTGCAAATTTGTTAATAAAGAGTTTTTTTTCATAAAAAGCTTTTTTTAACATGGGAAAAGACATGTGGGTAAATTTGTCTTCCCATAGTTTTCTAAGATTAATTTCATATATCGGGCCGATATCCAGAATAGTATAATTCCTATCTTTTAATCCACTTATCCGAGTATTCTCTATTTCATCTGCTAGTTTAGTGATATATGGAGCATACTCGCTTTCAAGAAAATCATTTAGTATTTCGTTTGATATAGCTGCATAGGCTCTGGAAAAAAGGCTTTTGGGTCGTACGATAATGACCGGGTAAGCGTATTTAGCATGTAAATCCTTTTCAATGAGTAGAAGGGCATTTTTTAATTTACTTTCAAAGTTCTCTTCGTCGGTGAATAAATATTGAAATGAAGCAGGATTCACGAGGAAATTACGTCTTCCCTCCTGCAGGTATAGTCTGTATAGTTTGGCTAGTACTTCACGAAGTTGATATTGTTTCATACCAGATAATCCATATAATACCCGAGCATAGCGAAGATCTGATTTTTCATTGAAGTCCTGCATAGCATAACCATGAATATGGGGATCGCGAGCTGCACGACCAATTTCCTGAACATAGTCACACAGATTACCCGTTGGGGCATGATGATAAACCATTTCGATGTCGCTTATATCTACCCCCATCCCAAAAGCCTTAGTCGCAAGCATAACGCTTGCTTTACCCGTTCTGAATTGTTCTTCAAAATAATTCTTATAATCTGAATCAAGCCCTGCATGGTACTTGACTACTTTGGTAGCATCTTCTTTATCTAACAGTGCTTCAATATCATCGATATGTCGCCTATAGGGTGCGTAAACCAGTGCCTTTTTACCGTTTTTTATTAATTCCACAATCCGTAAGGCGGTAATGCGCATTCTTTCTTCTTCGTAAGAACTTCTCTTCTCCCAATTACTGATCCTAAAGCTAATATTTTCTCGGCGTGTATTTCCCAAGAATTTTATAGGATTATTCATGTTTAGGCTAGCTATAGTTTCAAAAACCATATCATCATTACCACGATAGACTGCTGTAGCCGTAAACGATGCTACTACAAAGGGGGCAGATCCGTTATTGCCTCTGTAGTCGCGAAGTCTTTTAATATAGCCACCTAAATACCAATAGTCAATTCTGAAATCACGTCCCCAGGTAGTAACAAGATGGGCCTCATCAACAATGATTAACCCGATTTCACGGGTATCTCCAATAAGTGTCCTAATGTCATAGGCTAAAAGGAGTTCTGGAGATGCATAAAGAATAGATGTCTGTCCTTGTTGAATTGAACTAAGAATATCTTGCTTTTGTAACTGGCTTAAATCCGAATTTATGTATTCTACAAAATCAACGCCTTTTTCTTTAAGTTGTCTCACCTGATCCAGCATCAACGCTTTTAATGGTGAAATAACAATAGTTAATAATTGGTGTTTCTGTGCCAGATAAATTGCAGGAATTTGATAAAGAATTGACTTCCCTGCACCGGTGGGAGCGGTAACAAAGACATCCTGATATCTTTGATTATCTCTAGCTTTTTCGACTTGTTCAACAATAGTCTGAATAATGACGCCTTGGGAGATGCTAACTTTATTTGTATTCATGTCGGGATTTTCATAAAAATCAATCTCCCTAAATAACTCTGTTTTCCAATACTTATAAAGAATTCGTGTAAAATCCTTTCGGACGGTAGTTTTTGCTACCCTATTTTGATAAAACAGATTAATGTTTAACTTTGGATAAACGGGCATGATGCATCGTAATGCATCTATTATTTTGGTTCTAGATCCAGTCGAGGATTCAACCAACAAATTAATCTCATTATCTTTTAACCGCCCAATTTCCAAATGACGTTTAAAGCGCAATAAATCCTCTGAATTCTCCACATAATAATCACTGATTATCGGTTCTCCCTCTAACTCAACAACACGAATATTCACACCTTGAGGATCCAGTACTTTAAAATATGTAGGACAAACCTTATCTTGCAAGTCAAGATAGGAAATGAAAACTTCATTATCAATTAGTCGTATGTCTGAAATAAAGTCTGCTAAGTCCTTTTCCTCATCAACCTCTAAGGATTCGTGTTCAATATTAAACTTCATTTTATGTATTTGTTGTATCGTACTATCATCAAACGCTGTAGGATAGAATCCATCGTAGTAGTTATTCTCAATGACTACCAAATTCGAATCGGATAAATCAGTGAAACTTCCTTCTATTAACAAAAGTTCTTCATAAAGACCAATAAAGACACCACTTTCAGAATTAACGACTTTACGCATAAGGCTTCTTTTTTCACTGATAAGATTTGTGAGATTTATTTTTTCATCTTGTTTAATAACCGAGAACAACGGTTTATAAATATTTTGTAACTCCTCATAACACTCAGGTCCAAAACCCTTTAAAATAAAAATATCATTTCCTGTTTTACAATCAACTATTAGTTTTTTTAGTCTACTAGAAATTACTTCATTCAAAGTCCTCACTCCCTACATCCCAGAATAAAGCCCGTTGGTAATCTCGTAATATCATCGCCCTGTGTTTTTAATAATCAATATATAATAAATGGATACGCTTCTTTTTGACTATATTTATATATATACCAAAAAAAGTATTAAATCCCTGCTAAACCTACTTGTTTTACGAAATTATGTCGTTTTCACCTTAACTTAATAAGATATTTTTTGACAATAGAAGAAAGCCCGGTACTAATGCCGAGCTTTTAACTGGTTAGTATTGTCTTATGTGAAATCACCGGCTGATAATTGTCTTATTTATCGAGTTCCTTTTGGTTATCTTGATAATGACTGTGTCAGTTATTTATACAGAAATTTATTTGGGGCTGTATCGAAACTTTGGTTTCGGACACAGCCCCATTAATTTTGATAAGAGAAAATATTGGAATATATAGAAAATGGTTACCGTCCTACACCGTTACGGCAACCATTTTCCTCATATTATGAGCGATACAAAGTAAACCCCATTCTAGCTTTACTTTGTCCAATCCTTTGAGCACAAATCGTCGTATACCAAAGTTGCCTTTGATATCACCAAAGATACTTTCGACATCTATGGGCCTTAAGCTACACATTTGCATATCATATTCAATGGCTTTTGAATCAGCCATTAGTTGTTTATCTCCATCTCCAGACACTAATCATCGCTTACGGTATTACAAAATTGAATAAAGATGTTAATTGCCTTTTCCTTGTCTACCTTACCGAAGAAATAGACCTCTTATTTAGAGAGTACCCTGAAGTGAAAATGTTGTCAATAACCCCGTCCCCCCGTCACTCTTAACACTAAAAGCCTCAAAATTTCAACAATATATTATGCCTGACCCAGGTAAGCTTTACGTACCTCGTCTTTATCTGCCAGCTCCGGTCCGGGACCTTCCAAGACTATATTGCCGGTTTCCAAAACATAACCATAGTCGGCAATTTGCAGAGCTGCCATAGCATTCTGTTCGATCAATAAAATAGTCATGCCCTGTTCATGAATATTTTGAATAATTTTAAATACTTCCTGAACTAAAATAGGTGCCAGACCTAAAGAGGGTTCATCCATCATTATTAACTTGGGGCGTGACATCAGCGCTCTGCCAATAGCCAACATCTGTTGTTCGCCGCCGGAAAGGGTTCCAGCTGCCTGCCATTCTCTTTCCTTTAAGCGGGGAAACAAATCGTACACTTTATGAATATCCTTCTGAATTCCTTCTTTATCTTTACGGGCATAAGCGCCCATATGCAAATTCTCCAAAACGGTCAAGTTGGCAAAAACTCTTCGTCCTTCCGGTACCAAAGTAACGCCCCTCTTTACTATATCGACCGTTTTCTTGTTGGTAATATCTTCATTCTGAAAAAATATACTGCCGGAAGATGCCGGAACCAGATTGCTGATAGCTCGCAAAGTAGTACTTTTACCGGCGCCATTGGCACCTACCAGGGTAACTATTTTATTCTCCGGAATTTCCAGGGAGATGCCCTTTAAGGCATGAATTCCGCCATAATATACTTGTAAATCTTTAATTTTAAGCATTAAGATTTCACCGCCCCTAAGTAAGCTTCAATTACTTTCTGGTCATTTTGAATCTCGGCGGGGTTGCCTTTGGCCAGGGTTACCCCGTAATCAAGTACATATATTCTTTCACAGATACCCATAACAACCTCCATATGATGCTCGATCATTAAGATGGTTATACCGAATTCATCTCGGATACGGGCTATAAATGACATAAGTTCCATAGATTCGTTGGGATTCATTCCCGCTGCCGGTTCGTCAAGCAACAGAAGGGTAGGTTGGGTTGCCAGGGCACGGGCAATTTCCAGACGTCTTTGTTTTCCGTACGGCAGTGAAGTTGCCGGTTCATCTATAACATCATCCAGCTGCACTTTATGCAAAAGCTCCATACATTCATCATAATGCTGGCGGCGAGCTTTATTATAGCGAGGTAATCCCAGCACAGCTTCAAATGGGTTTGCCTTCAGTCGCACATGTTTGGAAATCATAACATTTTCCATAACTGTCATGGATGAGAATAATCTTATATTCTGAAAAGTTCGGGCAATTCCCAGGGCAGTTATTTGGTCAGGTCTTAAGCCGGTGATATCCTGGCCCTGAAAAAATATTCTGCCCTCTGTCGGAGCGTACACACCAGTAATCATATTAAAAACCGTAGTTTTACCTGCTCCGTTAGGACCTATTAAACCTATAATCTCGCCTGGAGCAATATCCACAGAAAGAGCGGAAACGGCCCTTAACCCACCAAAATCTATGCTGATACGGTCAGTAACCAGAACCTTGGAATTGGGTTTGGCCTCGACATTCTGTACAGAGGTCTGACTCTTCAATGCTGCATTCATATTGATTCACCCCGCTCCTTAGACTTAAACCTGTTAGTAATGTTTAAAATCCAATCCCAGTTAAACTCTCTGGTTCCCATTAATCCCTGGCGGTAGAAGAGAATTACCAGAAGGAGTAGTAATGAGTAAATAACCATGCGCATTCCCGGTAAACCCGGTAAACTTATTATCCCCAACAGGTTCATGGGTTGTTCCACTATACGCAGCCATTCCATGGCAATGGTTATAACCACTGCTGATATTACCGATCCCGTTAGACTGCCCATACCACCCAGCACAACAATTAACAGTATCTGAAAAGTAAATGTAAATCTAAACATGGTTGGATCAATAGAGGTGATTAAAAATGCCATTAATGCTCCGGCTATACCGGCAAAAAAGGCAGCAATGGTGAAAGAAAGCAATTTATGCTTAAAAACACTTATTCCCATAGCTTCAGCAGCTATCTCATTATCACGAATAGCTTTAAAGGCATATCCCCAGCTGCTATTAATTAATCTTTTTAAAATAATCAGGGTTATAATCGCACAACCCCAATAAACCCACAGACTATTTATGGAAGGAATATTCTTCAGCCCCAGGGAACCATTAGTAACGGGTATTACGTTGGTTACAACTATTCTCAAGATTTCCGCAAAACCAAGGGTAGCTATAGCCAGGTAATCGTCCGTTAAGCGCAGGGCAGGAATACCGACTAAAAACCCAAATAAGCCGGCTACGATACCTGCCATAATAATTGCCGGCAATATCGGCCATTCTACATGAGCCAACACCGGAACAATAGGCTGCATATAATAAATAAGTTCCTTGCTGGCAGGAGTCATGGTAAGTATGGAAGCAGTATATGCTCCCAGGCACATGAAACCGGAGTGGCCCAATGAAAACATACCGGTAAAACCAATTACCAGATTCATACTAAGCGCCAGAATTGCAAAAACAGCTGCCAGATTAAGAATTCTTAGTTTAAAACTGTCCAGGTTATTATCGGCCCAGAATAAAAATACACCGATAATTATCAGCATCGCAACAGTAAGTATGGTTTTAATCCTTTGTCTCTTATCCATGGTTTACACCTTCTCCACAACGTTCTCACCCAGTATGCCTCCGGGTCTGAATAACAGTATCAATATAAGTATGACAAATGCAAAAGCATCCCGGTAACCGGACACACCCGGGAAAAAACCTACCAGCATAATTTCACAAAACCCTAAAACAAAACCGCCCAGCATGGCACCAGGGATACTCCCGATACCACCCATAACAGCAGCTATAAAACACTTGATACCCGGAAATAATCCCATCAAGGGATCAATCTGAGGATATTGCATACTCCACAATATTCCTCCTACTGCTGCCAATCCGGAACCAACGGCAAAAGTTGCGGTAATAACTTTATTAACATCAACAGCCATAAGGCTGGAAGTTTCAAAATCTCTGGATACGGCACGCATGGCAATGCCAATTTTGGTTTTCTTAACCATAAACATTACAGCTGCAAGTAAAATTAGTGTTACTACGGGGATTATGATGGTTAATGATAGAAATGAAATATGACCGATATGAATGTTCCATACAATTTGCTCAGGTTGGGGAAAGGCCTTGGGTCTGGCTCCTATGGCCACTATTCCTAAATTCTCTAACAGAAATGATACGCCAATTGCCGATATAAGAACTGAAATACGGGGTGCATTCCGCAGAGGGCGATAAGCTACTTTTTCAATGCTTATTCCCAGCAAGGTTGTTAATACTATAGCGATGGCAAAAGATACATACCATGGCAGGGTAAATACTATCATGCCATAAAAGGCTATATATGCTGCCACCATAAGCAAATCAGCATGAGCGAAGTTTATTAACCTTATTATTCCGTATACCATGGTATAACCTATCGCTATTAACGCATACAGACTTCCCAGAGTGATACTGTTAGCAAGGTTTTGTAGAAATATGTCCATGGACAAGAGTTACCACTCCCTTTATTTGTCAATGTGAATTACTGGTAAACTAATTTAAACAAACAGATACTCCCCTCCTAAAACAGGAAGGGAGTATTTATACATATGATACCTACTTGGGCTCTACCTTGGTTTCATATACAAACTTGCCATCCATAACCTTTTTGATTATTGCTGTCTTGGTGGCATCACGATTTGCATCCAGCGTAATTATACCGGTTGCACCCTTGAAATCTTTGGTCTTGGCCAAAGCATCCCTTATGGCAGTGCCGTCTACCGAACCGGCTCTTTCAATGCCGTCCAGAGCCAGCAGATAAGCATCAAATCCCAGTGCACCAAAAGCATTAACTTCCTTATCAGGATATGCTTTCTTATACTCATTTATAAAAGTAGTGGAAACGTCTGTAACCGGCTGTTCAGCAGTAAAATGAGTGCTGAAGTAGATGTCTTTATAGTTTTTAACTTGATCTAAGAATTCCTGAGCTTCCCAGGTATCTCCACCCAGCATAGGAACGGTGATTCCCATTTGCCGTGCTTTGGATACCAGAATACCGCATTCCAGGAAATTACCGGGAGCAAATATAACATCAGGATTTTTGGATTTTACTTCAGTCAATTGCGCCGAAAAATCTTTATCACCAGTGTTGTAGTTAACTTTGGCAACAATAGATTTAGGTCCATTGGCTTTTTCGAAAGCTTTTACAAAGTAATTGCTCAATCCTACTGAATAATCCTGTTGTACGTCTTGTATGATTGCAGCAGTTTTGGCACCTAATGTCTTGGTGGCATAATTGGACATAACAGTTCCCTGGAACGGGTCAATAAAGCATACCCGGAAGTAATACTCATTACCCATAGTAACTGCCGGATTAGTCGGTGAACATCCAATTACCGGTATTTTTGCATCCTGAGCTACCGGGCCGCCCGCCATAGATAAAGAACTGCCATAACTACCTATGATTACATTGACCTTGTCACTTACCAGTCTTGCTACCGCATTAGCAGCTTCCTGTTTTTCGCTCTTGTTATCGACGATAACCAGTTCAACTTTTTTACCCATTACAGTTGGGTGTAACTTGTTGGCCAGCTTAATACCTTCCACTGTCATCTGACCACCGGCAGCATTAGTACCGGTTAATGGTTCATAGACCCCCACCTTAATTACATCAGAGGATTTTTTTTCGGTGTCAGCCTTTTGGGCCCCACCACAGCCAACTACTGTCATTGCTAGAAGTAAGAGAATAGTTACTAGTGCTAAATGTCTCCTTTTGAAAGCCATGCCGCTACCTCCTTAAATATGTAATATATATGTATGCCTGCCCCTGGTGGACAAACGTACATCCAAGCTAACGGTAACACTTTTATTGGAAGAAATCAATCAATGTTTTTCTGATTTTGTTGCATATAAAACGATATTTATCGATAATTCCGATATTCTGTCTTTTTTCATCAGGCCAACTTTATGTTCACGTGTGCATAACTTCAATTCTCGAAGAAAGGCGGCTTTGTTGGGGACCGCTTGAAATAATATTGGTTATTTATTAAGACTATATAGCTGGGTAAGCGACCTTACAAGTTAAAGGATTTCTACATACCCTTCCGAACCGTTGATGCGAATTCGCTGCCCATCCCGGATCAGATTAGTGGCATCATCAACCCCGACAACAGCGGGGAGGCCATATTCTCGAGCAATAACGGCTCCGTGGGTCATCATTCCGCCCACCTCTGTCACCAGGCCTTTGACGGATACAAAGAGCGGTGTCCAGCCAGGGTCAGTGAATTTGGTAACCAGAATATCACCTTTCTCTATAATGGCGTCCTCCAGTTTTAAAACGACCCGTGCCCGGCCCTCGATGACGCCTGTTGAAACTGGTACACCTGCCAACGCACCTTGGGGAATGTTGCCGGTATCATATTCGCCTAATATGACCTCTCCCTCAGACGTCATCAAGCGCGGCGGCGTCAGCTTCTCATAAAACTCGTATTCCGCTTTTCGCCTGGTTATAATGCCATACTCCAACCGGTTCGTTTTAACAACCTCCCGGAGTTCCTCAAAGGTAAGGTAATAGATGTCCTCCTTCTCGCGGATAACCCCCTTTTGCACGAGCTTTTCAGCCTCCTTGAGCAATTCCTGTTTATAAATGTAGTTACGTTGGATATGCATATATTTGGGATATTCCCGGTAGCCGATCAAATTGCGTACAATGCTGATCTTCCTTTTCGCCTTTTTTGCCTTTCCCTTGCCGCCGGGCAATTGCTCCAGGCGGCTTAAGAGCTCCTGCTCCTTCTGTTGTGCTTCCTTAAGCCCCTGCTCAAATTTAATCATGTGGGCACCCGGATCAAAGTTCCTGATGTTGCCGAGGAGCGTGGGAATGAGCGCGGTCGGCTGTTCACTCCAACGGGGGCTGGTGATATAGATTTCTCAGGAACAACGCATGCCTTATTTTTCAAGGTACGCCTGTATGGATTTGCAGACAGCCTCGCCGCCTTCAAGTTTGGTCAGGTCCTCAAAAAAAGTCTCATTAATGGCATGATGAAAATATTCAATTACCACCGGATATTTACGAACAGCATCGGCTACATCCAAAAGTTCAAGTCCCATTTCAGATGTAATATTGTTGTCTACCGATTGAGAGAGTACGTCGACGGCACCTTTTTCGCCCAGCCATTTTTCCATTTTCTTGTTGATCCACTTTGCTGCCAACATTCCAACCATCCATGCTGCTACGCTTGGGGGATCAACCATGATTTTCATCAGTTGCTTATGGTCCTGTAAAATAAAATCAAACAGTTCATCTCCGGATACATTTGCGATCCTCTGCTGTAACTCCCTGACAGATTCCTCGTTGCGGGACATGATATTTTTAATAAGCGCGGGATCGTTTTTGCGGTTAATCTTTATGACTTGAATAGCAAGTCTCCAGGATAGTCCCTGCGCCCCCATGCGGAATGCTCTCTTCCCCCGCGCCCGCGGCAAAGTCTTTAAAAATTGTTTGCGCTTGAATAAATTTAACATGGCGTTTTTTATCAAAGGATCAAATTGACCAAACATTCTCAATGCCATTTTTCTCCCCACCGGCGAGGCAAGATCATAAGTGAAATCGCAAAATAGCCTTCCACCGGCTTTGTCTAGTGTATTATTTTTGAATAAAAGCTGGCAGAAGTACATTCCCAATGGTTTGATGGGTTCGGTCATCATCT
>JBDKUD010000378.1:0-8902 GCA_039679805.1 Syntrophomonas sp.
TTTCCTTCTGGCAGTCACAACATTTTATATTTTACCTGGTTCCGATATTATTACTATCTCCATATCTGGCAAGCTAAATAATGATGAATTTTTATTCTTAATTTTAATAAATAAATCTGTGTCCTTCTGTGTTGAATCTCCCCGTTAATTGACATATTTTCTATGAGTAAATAGCCCATCCAGATCTTCCAGTGGAACATGAACCATATTATCCTGGCTGACTACTGCCAAAATGACCATTTCTTCGCCGCTATACTCCTCGTTATAAAAGCCCAGAACACAAACTGTCATCATTACTCCATCCAGATAAACTGAGAATAAATCGCCTTTCTTCATTCGGGACCCTCCCATAGCATACCGTCAACCAAAACCTTCTCCACCCGGGATCTGTAGTCAAAAGGATGACCATCAAAAATAACCAGATCAGCGTGTTTTCCCTCTGATATAGAACCAATTTCGTGGTCAACATGCAAGATTCCTGCTGGAACACTGGTAATAGCTTGCATAGCTATTTCCTCATCCAGCCCTTCGCGCACCGTAAGGGCCGCACAGACCCTTAAATGCTCAATTGGTATTACCGGATGGTCGGTAATAAAACTGAACTTGACTCCGCTTTTAGCTAATCTATCAGCATTTTTAAAAGAAACCTCTTTCATTTCCACTTTAGCCCGATTTACCAGTAATGGCCCCAGAAAAACTGCGACATTCCTTTTGGCCAGCTCATCAGCTACCAGAAACGCCTCGGTTCCATGTTGAATTACCATATCTATATGAAATTCATCTTTGATCCGCAAAGCGGTCATAATATCGTCAGCCCGGTGAACATGAATCAAGAGCGGTATTTCTTTCTTTAATACTTTTATTACCGATGCATATTTATATTCTTCACCCGGAAGCGGGCGTTTTTTATCCAACAACCGGGCTCCCTGGAAGAGAGCTTCCCGAAGTAAACTGGCGTTGGCCATCCTGGTGTGAGGAGCTTTTCTCTGTCTGGAGTAGACTCGTTTCGGATTTTCTCCTAAAGCTGCCTTTAGCCCCCAGGAATTATGATAGACCATCTCGCCCAGACTGGGTGCCAGGTGTTTTAGAAAAACTGCCTGCCCGCCAATGATATTGGCACTTCCCGGCATACTCATAGACCTGGTTACCCCTCCCCTTAGTGCATCAGCGAAAGCCAAATCAAGAAAATTGATTCCATCCAATGCCTGTAAATAAGGAGTTATCGGATCACTGGTTTCATTTACATCATCACCCTCAATGCTGTAAATCTCCTCCTCCAAGCCTATATGGGTGTGAGAATCAATAAAACCGGGGGTTACGTATTTGCCCGCAGCATCAATTATATTATAACCAGGGGGGACCTCTACATCCTGTCCAACCGCCTTGATAAGATTATTGTCAACTAATATAGTCCCTTGGCTAATAATCCCGGTTCCATTCATAGTAAGAACCTTGCCGCCTATAATCGCATACAATTTTTTATTTTCACTCCTTTTATCCACTATATGTTATGACATTTTTCTCTTGACTGTTCAAAAAGCAGGCTGCCATTATCATCCTGTACTTTATATAACTACATTAAACTTATTTATTCACAATGAGAAGCATTAATCAGGGCATTGAACAATCGCTTCGAGGCCATATCCAACATACATTCAGGGTGCCATTGTACCCCAATACAAAATGAATGTCCGGCTGCCTCAATAGCCTCTATGGTTCCGTCTGGAGCACAGGCCGATATCTGCATCCGGTAACCAGGTTTATCGACAGCCTGATGATGGAAACTATTTACCGGTATAGATTCACTTTGGGTGATAGAGGCCAGATGGGAATGTTTTTCAATAAATATAGCATGAAATGGGTAAGATCGGGGGGCATTTTGATCGTGGCTAATATCACTTGTTATATTTTGAACGATGCTGCCACCGGCAGCAACATTTAATACCTGGCACCCTCGGCATATTCCCAAAACCGGAAGCTTGGCAGTTATTATTTTCCTGGTTAGGCTGAGTTCAAAAAAGTCCCTTAAAGGATTGACCTCCCCCAACTCAACTGCCGGAGTTTCTCCCCAATAAACCGGATCTATATCTCCCCCGCCTGATAAAACAAAGCCCTGACAAACTGAAAGATAATTATTTATAATATTATCATCCCGGACAGGTGGCAGAACCATAGCCACTCCTCCCGCACGGTTAACAGATTCCACATAATACCCTTTTAATAAAACAGCGTCCTCGTCAGCATCAAAATTCCCGGTAATACCAATTAATGGCCTCATACCAACATAACCTCCCCCAGTGTGGTAACTCACCCTAGCAGTTGGGAAGCACGGGGACGGTTCTTTTGCTTCCCTTTTTCGTGGCGCGGGAAGCAAAAGAACCGTCCCCGCGCTTCCCCTCAAATATTGCGCAAAAAACAAAAAGCGGACAAAATGTTAGTAACCTTTTGTCCACTTTTATTATGTATTATAGTTCATTTAATGTTAGGCTTACTGCCAGTGCCTGGTTAACCTTGTTCATAGTTTCCTCGTTTAAAACTGCAATGCGTTGTTTAAGCCTGGCTTTATCGATAGTGCGAATTTGTTCGGCCAGTATAACCGAATCTCTTTCCATTCCGTAAGTTTTAGCCTTTAATTCTACGTGGGTTGGTAGTTTTGCCTTATTAATCTGCGAGGTAATAGCCAGTATTATGGTTGTCGGACTGTACTGGTTACCAATATCATTTTGCACCACAAGAACCGGTCTGATACCTCCCTGTTCAGAGCCTATTACCGGATTAAGCTGGGCAAAATAAATCTCGCCTCTCTTTATCATAAAATCACTCCAACAATTTATCTAAGCAATTTGCTAAAGCTTCCTCGTCTACTCCACAACTTTCGCTGGCAATATTCAAATTTATATCTGCCATTTCCAGATAACCTTTTTTCATTTGTTCTTTTAGCAAATTTCTCTTACGCTCCCCAACATAAAATTTTATTGCTTCTCTCACTATTTGACTGCGGTTCTTACTTTCAACAACCGTTATATAATCAACCTCTGACAGGAGATTTTCAGGAACCGTTATAATAATTCTTTTTGAGGCTGGCAAAGGCGAGCACCTCCAAATGATAGATACATTACTCGATATATCTATTATATAGATTCGCAGAATGGCTCGCAAATCCAATAAATAACATGATCAACGGCTGGCTATTTATAGACCCTGGGTACACGTGAAGTAATCAAACAAACCATTTCATAATTAATAGTACCAACTATTTCAGCCAAATCATCAACTGTTATACCATCTTCAGGCCTTCCAAAGAGAATTACTTCATCTCCTTCTTTTATCCCCTCTGCCCCACTTACATCAAACATGCACTGGTCCATACAAACTCTGCCAATCAATGGTACTTTTTTCCCCTTAACTACTGCCCAGGCCCGATTTGACAGTAGTCTGCTGTAACCGTCGGCATACCCTACCGGTATCGTTGCTACGGTTAATTCGGTTGGACTGGTAAAGGTTCGGCCATAACTTACGGATCTCCCGGGCGGAAGATTCTTAATCATGATCACTTTACTTATCAACCGCATAGCCGGAATAAGTTTCAGCCGTTCCGTTTTTACTTCCCGGGAAGGATATAACCCGTAGGTTATAATACCGGATCTGACCATATTTAACTGAGCTTCCGGTATATCCATAATGGCAGCACTATTTCCAATATGCTGCAGCGGGATGTGTATACCTCTTTTTTCAAGCTCAAAAATAGTTTTTTTGAATGATTCCAGTTGTTTATAAGTAAAAGTTTTGTCTTCAATATCAGCAACTGCAAAGTGGGTAAAAATACCTTCCACAGTTATGCCCGGCAGTTTACTTATTTTGATAATTGTATCAATAGCCGTTTGCTCAGGAGGAAAACCCAGCCTGCTCATTCCGGTATCGATTTTTATGTGCACCCAGGCCGGTTGTCCTAACCTGGTTGCCGCACGTGAAAGGTCCTCGGCGGCATTTATATTAAATACGGTAGGTCTTATATTATTTGCTACCACAATTTCCGCATATTCACCGGGAATATAGCCCAGCACCAGAATCGGAGTATCTATTCCTGCCTCACGTAAACCCAAGGCTTCATCCAAAGTGGCTACTCCCAAGAAACTAGCGCCTTCATCAAGGCTTGCCCGGGCTACTTCTACCATCCCATGTCCATAAGCATTGGCTTTGACAATACACATTAACCTGGTATCCGGCTGTAATAATTTCTTTATATTTTTAATATTGTGTCTGATTGCTGTTAAATCTATTTCTGCCCAGGTTCGTGCTTTATTATCCATTACTTTTCACCAGCGATTTCAAGATATCGTTGCGGGTAATAATACCAACCAGTTTATCATGTCTTACCACCGGAACACGGTTAATCTTTTTCTGCTGCATTATTTCCACAATTTCACTTATCGGCATATCTTCTTCGACTACTACAACCTTGGTAGTCATGGCATCCTTTACCTGGGAGGCTGAGTATTTCTTAAGGTTGTTACTAAATCGTATGGGATTTTCTAAAAAAATAATACTGTCAAATAAAGTAATATAGAATGGCACCTTTACTTCACTGGCCTTTATCATTAAATCCTTTTCAGTTACCATTCCCAGAACATGTCTCTCGCTGTCTACTACCGGAATACCACTTATTTTATTTTCCAGCATCTGCTTGGTAACCTTATCAATTTTCTCGTCGGGGCTGGCAGTAATAACATTCTTGGTCATTATATCCTTGGCTACCATTTTCCTAACCTCTTTTCTATTCAGGTATTTTTAAGTATTCTCAAATTGCTTTAAAATATCCGGTATACTGGCAAGTAAATCGCCGGCAATAAGGCCCCTTTGGCCCCGGGCTTCACTTGCATAATCTCCCGCCTGTCCGTGCAGATATACTCCCACAATAGCAGCATCCTGAGGCGTAATTCCCTGGGCAATCAGCCCCGTTATCAAGCCACACAGCACATCTCCGCTTCCCGCGGTTGCCATGCCCGGATTTCCGGTTATATTAACATATATTGCACCTGAAGGTGTAGCAACTAAAGTTTTATTTCCTTTCAACACCAGAATAACTCCAAATTCCTGAGCAAATTCGCGGGCTATTGCCATTCGATTGGCCTGAATTTCCTGGATACTCTTGCCTAACAGGCGTGCCATTTCCCCGGGATGAGGAGTTAGAACCACTGGTACTTGCCGATTTCTTAATATATCGCGGTCCCCTTGCAGGGCATTTATACCATCAGCATCTATGATTATCGGGATACCTGCTTTCTCCAGTACACAGCGAAGTATGGTATTGGCTTCGGGATACCCTGACATTCCCGGACCGATGGCACATACTGATACCCTGCCCAGCAAGCTTTCAATAGCCGGCCAAGCTTCTAAAGAGATAGTGGCCTGCCTGGTTTCAGCCAGGGGGATCGTCATAACTTCAAGCAATCCTGTTTCCACCACTGGCAGCAATGATTCCGGAACAGCTGCAGTAACTAATCCGGCCCCCGACCTTAAGGCGGCACAGGCGGACATCATTACTGCCCCGGTCATTCCTGCCGAACCGCCCATTACCAGAGCGTGACCATACGTGCCCTTGTGAGATTCAGGCCGGCGAGGTCTAATAAAAGGTCTGACCATCACATCAGTAATCAAATTGGTTTTTAGGTTCTCATCTTCCAGCAATGGTGCAGGAATAGATATATCAGCTACTGTCAGAGTGCCGGTATAATTTTTGCCCGGCTCAAGAACCAACCCAATCTTAGGCAAAGCAAAAGTAACTGTCTGCCAGGCCTGAATAGCTTCTCCATATACTTTTCCGGTATCAGCTTCCACCCCCGAAGGAATATCAACTGCTACGACCGGAGATTTACACCAATTAACCATTTTGACCACCCGCGAATCAAAATCATTCAAACTTCCTTTGAAACCGGTTCCGTAAAGAGCATCAACAATCAGGTCACTTACCAGCAAAGAAAGCATTAACCGGTCCAGGTCTTTATCTTCACGTAAAGGATACAGCCTAGTGCTCATTTTGGCTAAAATTTTGTAATTAGTATAAGTATCCGAAGTCATTTCTTCCGGGCTGCCCATTAAGAAAGTATCCACAGTAACACCGGCATTAATCAGGTGCCTGGCTACTACCAGTCCGTCACCGCCGTTATTTCCTTTACCGGCCAAAATAACTACGGTTTTACCCCGGGGAGTAGAAAGCAAATCATCAATCGTTTCCACCGTTCTTATCCCAGCATTCTCCATTAGCACCAGGCTGGGAATATCATAGTCACTAGTGGCTCTTCTGTCAATGTCCCTCATTTGTTGAGCTGTAAGCAGTTTCATTTAATCACCCTTTTCTGGCTACAGCCGATGCTATAGCCTGGTTTTGACTGTGCGCAAGGCTGATGGCAATGTCCCCTAAGTTTTCCCGGAAATGCCTGGCTAAAGCCTCTCCATGCAGAACAACTTCCGGGCGGCCCTGTTTATCGGTTACTACCTCTACCTCCTGAAAGCCTATTCCCCCGGCAAATATGGGATGAAGTTTACGGACCGCTTCTTTAGCCGCGAAACGAACTGCCAGGGAAGGATAGGGATCACTTTTAGTATAGCAATACTCTAACTCCTGTTGGGTGAAAACCCGTGATAAAAATCGAGGAGTTCGTTTAACAACTATTCTTATTCTATCAATGTCAACTATATCAATACCTATCAGCAAGTTATCATCCCTCTAATCAGTAAGGTAAACAATTATTAATATTTATTAAACCACTTTCTGCATTAAATGCAAAAAAGTCCGGTTTTGCCAATATAAATAACAAAACCCTGAAACCTGCTAAGGTTCCAGGGCCAGAGATAAAGATTAACTGTTTTAACTTCCAACTGATACCAGTTCAGCTTTTTCTCCCTCATTCAATATCTTATTCATATCCAAAAGTATCAGCAACCGATCTTCAAGTTTGCCGACACCGGTAAGATATTCGGCAGTGATCCCCCCCAGAACCGCTGGCGGAGCTTCAATACTGGAATTAGGAAGGCGTAAGACTTCACTCACCTCGTCAACTATTATACCAACCGTGCTCTTTTCGACCTCAACTACCACACTTCTGGTTTCACTGGTTATCCCTGATGAGCCCATACCAAAGCGCTTTTTAAGATCAATTATGGGAATAATTCTCCCCCGCAGATTGATTATGCCTTCAACAAAATCCGGAGCCTGAGGTAATCTGGTTGGACTGGCCATAGGAATAATCTCCTGGACCTGAGTAATCGGTATACCATATTCACATACTGTATCACCATTTTTTAATGTAAATACGACCAGTTGAATCTCATCAGCCATATTAAAACCTCCTTATTTCGACTGGCTATCCTATCGTACTAGTTTTTGTTATCGTGTAATTCTTATAGGATATATATTCCATCATAACTAATGATTATCCTTCTTAAAAGTCCCATTTCTATAAATTATGGCTGAACTAAATTGTAAAATTATTTACTTTACAATATAGAATAATAAGATAATAATATAGCTATAATAAATTCGACACATTTATATTTTATTTTTAAAAAGCGTTCTATTTTAAAACTACATATGTAACAGTAGGGGAGCTTATATTGATAGGCTGAGAAAGAGATGTTATTTCTGACCCTTGTACCTGATTTGGGTAATTCCAACGTAGGGAACTATAAGCTACGTCAATTAAATGCCAGTTCTCTTTTGGAACTGGCATTTTTATTTTTTATAATTCACTGTGAAAAATGCCAGGTAATTAGGCAGTGTTTATTACAAGTTTTTTTAATAGAAAGGAGGGATTGATTTGATAGTAAATGGCAAGGAAATGGATTTACCATCTGGTATAACAGTTACTGAATTATTGGAGCAATTAAATTTAAGCCAGAACAGTATAGTGGTTGCAATAAGTTTGGTAGTTGTCCCTAAAGAGAAATACTCTTCGACAATTCTTAACCAGGAAGATCAGGTGGAAATCATCCGCTTAGTTGGAGGAGGTTAATATTTAACTTACCTGATAGAAGAGTTAATACAGGATTAAAACAAATATTGGAAACAGGAGATGTAGAAATGGACAAATTAATTATTGGCGGAGTTGAATTAAAATCCAGATTATTTGTAGGGACAGGTAAATTTGCCAATGACAATATTATTCCGGCAGTGATAGAAAACAGCCAGGCCCAGGTAATAACTATGGCTTTAAGAAGAGTTGATATTGGTGCCAAACAGGAAAATGTTATGGATTATATCCCCAAAGATTGTATTTTGCTTCCCAATACTTCGGGAGCCAGAAATGCTGAAGAAGCGGTCCGGATAGCCCAATTGGCCAAAGCTATGGGATGCGGCAACTGGGTTAAGATTGAAGTTATATCAGATAATAAATATTTACTGCCTGATAATCAGGAAACGATTAAGGCCACAGAGATATTAGCCCAAGAAGGATTTGTCGTTCTTCCTTATATCAGCCCCGATTTGATGACCGCTAAGAGACTGGTAGATGCCGGTGCCGCGGCCGTAATGCCATTAGGTTCACCTATTGGTACCAATAGGGGGCTGCGGACCAAAGAGCTGGTGCAGATAATCATAGATGAGATAGATATACCGGTGGTGGTTGATGCTGGTATAGGCAAACCCTCGGAGGCAGCTGAAGCAATGGAAATGGGTGCACAAGCGGTTTTAGTCAATACTGCTATTGCTACTTCTGAAGACCCGGTTAAAATGGCCCAGGCCTTTGCCCTGGCTGTTAGAGCGGGTCGAATTGCCACACTTGCCAAGCCGGGGCCGGAAAGTCGTTATGCCCAAGCCTCCTCCCCGTTAACCGGTTTTTTGAATAGAGGTGCTCAATAATGAGTTTTTATGATTACTACTCTGAATATAAAAATACTGATGTTA
>JBDKUD010000342.1:0-2144 GCA_039679805.1 Syntrophomonas sp.
ATCATCCGGTCTACCATGTCCAGACCAAACTTATCCACTTCAAACATTTCCAGCGCCAGTCCGGCAATATCATAGTCAATACAGCCATCGCCTTTAACCAGAGCATAATCGCTAACCCTTTTCAGTAACCGGTTGGCTATCCGTGGAGTCCCCCGGGAACGCCGGGCAATTTCATAAGCTCCTTCTTTAGTGACTTTTATACCCAGAATACCGCCAGCTCTTACAATTATATTGGATAAATCCTCAATACTATAGAAATCAAGCCGGCAATTTATTCCAAACCTGTCTCTAAGAGGTGAACTTAACAGGCCCGGCCGGGTTGTCGCTCCAATCAGGGTAAAAGGCGGAAGGTCAATGCGCAAGGTTCTGGCCGCCGGCCCCTTACCTATAATAATGTCTATTACAAAGTCCTCCATAGCCGGGTACATTATCTCTTCCACGGTTCTATTAAGGCGGTGTATTTCATCTATAAACAAGACTTCTCCTGGTTCCAAATTAGTCAGAATAGCTGCCAGGTCCCCCGGTCTTTCAATAGCCGGTCCGGAAGTTTTGCGTATAGAGTTTCCCATCTCGCCGGCAATTATGCTGGCCAAGGTAGTTTTACCAAGGCCGGGAGGACCGCTTAAAAGGACATGATCCAAACTTTCATTTCTCTCCCGGGCTGCTGAGATAAATATGTCAATATTCTGTTTAACCCGATCCTGTCCCACATAATCATCCAGCCGCATAGGCCGCAGACATGAATCAGAATTGTCGTCTTCGCCAATTATACGAGATGACAACAGGCGATCATCTTCCACAGTTTCATCTCTCCCCTATTTCTTAAACTGCAGCGCTTTTATTTTTAAAACTTTTTTAATGTTCTCCTCTACGCTGTCACCCAACTCACCTTTTTCCTTCAGGTCCATAAGAGTAACCAGAACTTCGCTGCGGTTATATCCCAGAGTTTCCAAGGCCTCCAGAATATCTCCCATCATGTTATGGGATGAATTATCAGTTTCGAGTGTAATTACTGGTTTGCCAATTTTATCCTTCAGTTCAAACACCAGTCGTTCTGCGGTCTTTTTACCAATTCCCGGCAACTTGGTCAGGCTCTTTATATCCTGGCTGGCAATATTCTGGCAGAAGTTATTTGGTTCAATTGCACCCAGTATCCCCAGTGCTACTTTAGCACCTATACCTGAGACCCCCAACAATATCTTAAACAGTTCCAATTCTCCCTTATTCATAAAGCCATACAGTTTAAATTCATTTTCCATTACCTGAAAATAGGTATGAATAAAGACTTCACTGCCCTGGGCAGGCATGGCTGAAAAAGAACGGCTATGAACGAAGACCTCTAAACCCATACCGTTAACATCTATAATTATTGATTCCTGGTTGTGGGCAAATAATTTTCCCCGCAGAAATGAAATCATGTTTCCTCCCCAAATTGTTTAATTCTTTACTCCCCCCATTGTACTCATGGCACAACAACTTATGAAAATAATTATGTCGCGGAAGATTTTCCTCTTGCTGTTCCAGCTGGGGACACACCTTCCTGTCAGGGTCCGCTTCGCGAACAGAAGTAAGGAATGTCCCCGTGTTTATTAAAATCCACCTTACGGGTACAACTGATGTTAATTTTATTCACAATTAAGGATGCGCGTTGATTTGCCCATTATCGCTGCGATAACTTTGCTACTTTATAGGAATGCAGATGACATATGGCAATCGCCAGAGCATCGGCGGCATCGTCGGGACGAGGCAGAGTATCCATGGCCAGAATATTTTTTACCATTAACTGTACTTGCTTTTTATCCGCGTTCCCATAACCTACCACTGCCTGTTTAACCTGTAAGGGAGTATATTCCGCTACCGGAAGTCCGGCACTGGCTGCTGTCATCATAGCTACCCCCCGGCCTTGAGCTACAGTAATAACGGTTTTAGAATTTTTTTGATAGAAAAGTTCCTCAATCCCCACTGCATCTGGTTTATATTTTTGGATAAGCAAAGATAATTCCTGATTTATTTTGCACAACCTTAAAGGCATTTCCATACCCGCAGGTGTTCGGATAGTTCCATAAGCAACCAGAATTTCCTTGCCTTTGTCATCTTTCACCAAGCCGTACCCGGTTGTTGCCGTGCCCGGGTCTATTCCTAAA
>JBDKUD010000028.1:0-2833 GCA_039679805.1 Syntrophomonas sp.
TTAGCTCAGCAGGCAGAGCACCTGACTTTTAATCAGGGTGTCCGGCGTTCGAATCGCCGATGGCCCACCATTAGAAATTAAGTAACCGCGCAGGATAGCGCGGTTTTTTTGTTAATTAGGTGGCATATAGGTGGCAAGGCCAATAATTTATAAATATATCTTCTCCAAATGCAGTTGTTCTGGTTAATCTGCAAGAACAATGTTAAGCTTAAGCAGTATGGTTCGGGACCAGAAGCTGCAATCCGTCTTTCCTGCAATAAGTTAATAAGTTACCGGTCTGACGTCTATTAGGAGTATAATTCCTTTATTTCTTTGGGATAATTGGCAAAGACTACCCGGTTCTTTTCCCCTCTCGATGAATGCCCCTTCCCAACTCTTACCGCAATCGCTATTGCTCCAAATGTCAAGTTCTGGTACAAGAACGCTGAACCGTAATGTCAATTACTGGACCTGACCCTAATTTATTCGCTTTTAATTGATCTCCCCAGCAGCAGCGTCAGTGCAAAACCCACCCCGGCTATAATCGCAGACGCAACAAACATGTGCGTGTAGCCCTGATTCAAAGTGCTCTGGAATACATTTTCAATGCTTACCCGCATATTTTCAATACTCTGCATAATCATAGGAGCCATTTGATCAGGCACCAACTGATGCATAGCAGCTTTCAAGCGATCCACAATCGTAGTAACATCAGCACTTTTCAAGGTGGAAAATACCCGCACCGCCTCTTCCTGGCTGCCTGTATTCAGAGGCCTACCTCCTGGTGCAGATGCATTCATATTCTGCTGCACCAATCCCATTAAACGGGGTTGAATATTTTGTGCAGCCTGGGCGATAAAACCAATCATGATTCCGGGTGACATCGTAGTACCGATGGATCTAATGAGCGACATTGTAGCCATAGCAGTAGTGCCTTCATGCTCAGGAACACTCTGCAATACCAGATAATTCAAGGGTGTACCCATAGTAAAACCGATGCCAAAGCCCACCAGAGCCAGACCAGCCATTACGCTGACGAAACCAAGCGTGCTGGTAGCAAGGTATCCCAGCACTAAACTTCCGGCCATAATGCAGGCAAAACCCACTGCCAAAACCAGCGGCGCCCCTTTCTTGTCCAGCAAACGACCGCTAAGCGGAGCTGATACACCAGAGAAAACGGCCAGCAAGGTAATCAAATAGCCGCCGGTGCCTGCCTTAATCTTCAATACATTTTCCGCAAACTGAGGGATGAATACCGTTCCCATCATACCTACCCCGGTGATAAAGGCGATAATAAAGACCAGAATCATTTTTTGATTTTTAAAATATTTTATATGCAAAATCGGGTCAACCGCTCGCTTTTCAACCATAACCAGGATGGGCATAAGGAGAATAAATGCCAATAAAAACGGGTAGACCTTCCTGTCCTGTAAACTGCTGCTCAAGTGGAAAAAATTTAAATTCGTCAGTCCGTACAACAAGCTGGCAATAACCGCGGCAATCGTTAAGGCACCAGCCAGATCCATGGCTTGCTTTTTTTCAACCTGAATATTCTGCATATATCTACTGAAGAAAATAATGATTAAACTGATCGGTACATTGATAAAAAATATCCAGCCCCAGTGATTATTACCTGCCAAACCGAGTATACCGCTTCCCAGGCTCGGGCCGATTATCGTAGCAACGCCGAAAACCGCACCAACCATCCCCAGTGCAGTGCCTCTTTTTTCCTCGGGAAAGCTTTGACCAATATAAGTGGTGGCAATGGGGATAATTCCCCCTGCACCAATCGCCTGAATAACCCTGGCTGCCAGCAGCCAGGCAAAACTGCCGTAAAAATTGCTCAACCCACAGAGCAAGGAACCCAAGCCAAAAATACCAACCCCAATTACAAATACACTTTTATGACCATTACGATCAGCCAGTTTACTAATAATAGGCATAGATATCGCATAAAAAAGGTTATAGATGGTGATCATCCAGATTCCGGTTGTGGCACCTGTCCCAAAACTATTCTGGATAATTTCCCGAGCCGGAGAAACAATACCGCTGTCAATTGCTCCCATAAAAATTCCCAGCATCAATATAAAAAATACAATGCTTTTTTTCTCTGTTTTCATAATGCTTAACTCCTATCTCAAACTATCTACATTCCGTTTACCGCAGGACTTTTTGCAACAATAGCTCCCAGGACGAGTAGGACAAGTTTTTCATATGGCAGATGGCCAAGTAGTTCTGGACGATAAAGCTCGCTAATTCCCTGGCTGGTAAAGGATAATTATATGCAAAGGAATTACTCTGCTCCTCTCGAACCAGAATGAATTCCACCAAATCTACCAGCCTTCTCATATAATCATGACTATGGTGCATATCCCCTGCTCCGTTGATATTTTCATTTTCCTGTCGCATACCCGTCCAGACATCCCGAAAACGAAGCACGAATTTCTCCATGATATCAAAAATACATTTAAGCTTGGCAAACAAGTCTTCCCTGCCGGCAGACAGATTATCAATAACCGTAAAATGAATCTCCCAATAATCAGTCATCATCTGTAAAAGCAGCTCTCGTTTGGTCGGAAAATAATTATAAATAGTACCTGTAGCTATCCCGCAGGATTTGGCGATAGCTCGCATGCTTAAGGCTTCATATCCCTGCTCCTCAAGAATTCTGCCCGCATGTTCCAAAATAATTGCCTGAGGATTTTCGATAATCTTAGGCATAGTAACATCTCGCTCCTTTTTATGAACTGCGTTCATTATGGGCTTAAAAAAAGGCGATAGCAATGGAACATGCTACCACCTTACTTATTATTTCACAGCTGGATAATAACTCGCTGCAGGATATGTTGAAGCC
>JBDKUD010000165.1:0-17239 GCA_039679805.1 Syntrophomonas sp.
GGGGCCTATCAGGTTACAGCAGAACCCGGAAAATATCAAAATGAAAATCAAAGCGATTTTGTTGCTGCTAAAGATAATAGGCTTATTTTCTATACAGTCAAAGAATCGGACGGTAAATTTTATATAGCCCTAACACAATGAGGCTTGTCACCTAGACGATGGAAATAGCGTTGAATTATGTAATACATAAGTACATTCATATATTTGGAAAATGAGGTATATGATGTGTGAAGAAATTTAGAAAAAACACAGTATTGGTTATCCTCTTGGGATTGGTGTTATTATCGTCCGGATGTGGCTCCCCAAAGAGGCTAACACTGATTTCAGGTCAGTCCAATGAACAGACGCCCACCCCAGTGACACCAGTTTTTCAAACGACTAATGTTGCTGTTGGCCAGCAAGTTAGTACTGATAATAACAAAAATGAGTTTAATTTTATATTGCAATATGGGATATTAGCTAAAAATCAGATTGATACCTTTAATGGAACCTATACCAAAGATCTGATTTCTGCTGGAACTAAGACAATAAAACTTAGGTTAACAGATACAGAATTATCTGATATTAAAGAAGATATGGAACAAATATGTATTCTTGATTATCCGGAGAAATTTACACCTGAAATTAATAGGTATGTAACCCCCAACATCACATATCATCTAAAAATAAATATAGACGGAATATCTAAGGAAGTTCATTGGGAAGATTATAATTGCTTTGATACTCCCGAAATTGCAAAACCGGTTGAGCCTGTTGAAGCTACTAAATTGAGAAACGCACTTATAAAAATAATAAAAATTATCGAACAAAAAGAAGAATATAAGAAATTACCACAGCCTGTCGGAGGTTATGACTAATTGTTTATAGTGGCATCCATTGGCTGCCAATTTAAAACAACCTCTCCGAAAATATTATCCTATATTGTGTCGACCATTGTAGCGATTATTACAGTATAGCAATAGGCCTATACATATTTCTCTTTAGTTCAGAACTGATGATTTATGCTTGTGGTGGGTCTTTAGGTGGCGATGCATGGTGCTGTTTTTGCAAACCAAGAAACAGTCTGCCGTCCCCCTGTTTACCTTAAAGAGAGGCTGATGGCAATTATGATGTATAGCAAAAAACCAAAATCTATTATGTTAATAGCATTGTTATTTGCAGTTATCAGTGGTGCTATGATGCTGGGTGGCTGTATTGATAAAACCAACCCAAAGGTTTCTAACGAGCAGGAACAAATCAAGGATAATTTTTATGAATCGGTGAATTATAATCCCGGCAAAGATTTATTAAGTTTTACCATACCTAAAACAATACCGGATAGCTATAGGTTTTATCTCCACGTTAGCGGACGCATGTTCATGGGTGATAAGTCTAAGGGGATGAGCTTTCATGCTTTTGATGAAGAAAGTCAAAACAACAGTTGGGAAAATGGAAAAACCTATACGTACTCTATAAAATCCGAAAGTTTGGATGATTGCATGTTAGTTTTTGGGTTAATAGATATGAATAATCAGGAACTTTTATATACCATACATATCTCTCCTGACGGAACAAAAAGCCTTAATAACACAGCAATATCGAACACTAAAATTAATGATTTGATTTCACGAATTATATCCTCACCAAAGGAATCTTCAAATCCTAAAGATTATATTGATGCCCACAAAGAGGAATATGATGCCATTATAAAAATGGATTTAGAAGCACTACCATATCTATTTGCAGAGTTTGAAAAAGGAGGTCAGACAGGGCTGAATGGACATATTATGGAAAGCTTGTGTAGGAATATTTTAGGCGGTGAAGATATTAAATATGATAGCACCGATCCACAGGATTGGTATGAGACTTATAAGGCACAAATGTGCAGCTTATTAGAGAAAAACTCTTTGGAATTTGTAAAAGAAAACTATCCTAAGGGCTCGATTGTGCTAAACGGTATGGATTTAAACCCAACCTACGAGGTAGTGAATTTTGCTGATAGGCAAGTGGAAATTGCAGGTCGAAAGCTTGCGTATAAAGCCACGGATTTAGCCCTTCTATATAAAAAGTTAAGTGCAGCACAAGTAGAACAAATGATGTATCGTGCAGTTTCTTTTTACGAAGCAGCGTTTGCAGGAGATCTTAACACAGTAAATAGGCTGGCAAATAAGCAATTAAATGCTGAACTGAAAAGATGGACAGATAACTTATCGAAAAAGGAAGATTATTCGGCAATGCCTATAATGAAGCTTGCCAACTACACCGATGTGGCTTCCCCAACTGGTATTTCTGCGCCCCAGCCGAGCTCTGTTGATCAGGATGAATATTCGATTATGCTGGAAATATCAGAGGATATTCAGGTTCAAATAGACTTTGAAGTACTCAAAGAAGGGTATCCACTTGTAGCGGGCTTTGCAATAATCATGTGAGCCAAAAAGTGCCAACCCTTAATAATGATGGGATGTGGCAGACATTAAGAGATAGGTCTCACCGCAGATCGATAACCCTAATCGTCGAACGTTTCTTCTGGCCTTAATACTATTCCATTAATTTTTGCACAGGCCAATTTAAGATTAGTGATTTTGTTATACTGGAGCTGCATGTTAATTTTACTCAGGTTTCGTAATAGCGGTGTTTTATGCTTTACATATACAAAGGCAATCTCTCGTCAATATTATAGTGCGAAGTATATTTTACATTGCTGAAGTGCCATGAACACCAACGTAACCAAGTAAAAGCCAGTTTGCCAATCTGCATATGAAGGTTGGATCTGGTACATGGTCTGAAGTTTGTACGGTTTATATCCCGCATTTTAAACATGAGCCTTGTTCCTCCCCAAACCTTTAATCTGCTGGCTTAAAAAGTATTAATAAATTTTAATTTAGTTACTATAATTTCATGGAAATGGTTAAATTCCTGCTACTTATCTAAGTAGTCCTTTTCCTGTTCTAAACACCCTATATCGGCTCCCAAACGCCCAAAGATTAAAAGGAATTAATTGACAAAGTGTTGAAATATGTATCTGAGAGGGTGCTAAAATCTGCATCATCTTTGGGCGGTGGTGTTTGCATAAATGTAAAGGTTGCTTTTCATATAGTATTGTAAACTTTACATAGAATGTAAAAGAGGAGAATCGTCCTCTGTCACCTTTCGGTGGTTTGAGATGATTAGTCGGTCAACAGGCCGGCTTACAGATGAGAAAAGAAAAACCACTACTGCAAGATATACCAATATCAATACGTAAACTATACAGGGAGATGTTTACACAATGAAAAGAATCTTATCGGCCTTATTTCTGGCACTAATCTTGATTGCCAGCCAACCCTTAATTGCTTCGGCTCAGGGGCAGGAACCCGTTTCAGTGTTAGTTGACGGCTTAAACTTGAACCTTGATGTTTCACCGATTATTCAGAACGGCCGCACCCTGGTGCCCTTTAAGGCTATAGCGGAGGCTATGAACATAGATGTGAGCTGGGATAATCAAACCCGCACAGTAAATGCAACGGATGGCAATACAAAGGTTCGTTTGCAGATTAATAATCGCACTGCTCATCTTAATAATACATCTATGACACTGGATGTTGCTCCGCAAATAGTAGACGGGCGTACCCTAATTCCACTGCGATTCTTTAGTGAAGCCTTTAATTGTCAGGTGGATTGGAATAGCTCTACTTATCAGGTAAGCATCATCTCTCCCCCCAAGGCCATGACAGTCATAGGTTTCTATGCCCTGGGTGACAGCCAAACCAGCAGTTGGACCAATCTCTTTGGTCAGACCTATCCCAACACAGCTACAGGAAACACTGATGTAATATCTGAACTGGCCTTAGGCTGGTATAGTATTGATAGACAGGGTAACCTGCTGGATAAAAGCCGTATCGGGTGGCAGCGTCCTGAAGGTTGGGAGAAGGTATTAAACAGTGCTAAACAGTATAAACTGACGAGCGAAATGGTAGTCCATGTGACCGATGGGGACGGTACCATTTCCTCCCTGCTAAATGACTCAATAGCCATGGCTCAGGCGGTAAAAGCTATTGGTACAGAAGCTCAGCAGTACAGTGGTGTCAATCTGGATTTCGAGGGTCTGGGCTATAACGACAGTGGGGAACAGCTCCAACAGGTACAGCAGAGATTTACCAGCTTTGTCAACCTGCTTGATCAGGAATTGAAGACAAACAATACCGGACTCACCCTCACCCTGCATGCGCCTAACAGCGCTTATCCCGGTTATGACTACCAGGCTCTGGGGCAGATCGCTGACCGTATCATTATTATGGCTTATGATTATGGTTCCAAGCCCGAGCCTGTGAGCCAGGTACAACAGGCCGTAGAAATAGCGTGCAAGTTAGTTCCTGCCAATAAACTGATCCTGGGCATATCCGCCCCCAGCGAAACTGCCGAAAGCATTACCACCAAAGTGGGAATTGCCAAACGCTATAATCTCAACGGTGTAGCGTTATGGAGATTAGGTGTAATAAATGAAGGTATGTGGCAGACATTGAGAGATAGTCTAACCGCAAAGCGATAACAGTAACGCCCCAAAATACCTATTACAAACAGCCAGCAAATAAGCGAATAAACGGAAAGAAGGGTAAAAATGAAACAGTCAACAATTTGTAACCCGTCTAATTAATTTCAAAGTGCATAGACACAAGATAAGCAAAGTTATATGAGGTATAGAGAAAGCCCAATGAGCAACAAATTGATCGGAAAATGCAGGCGGATAATCGGTAATTTCAAGGCCATGGAATATAAACCAGAGTATTATAGGTGGAATCTGAATAACCGTGCATATATAAAGAACAAGTCGCGTCCCTATGCCATGGGCCGGCAAAAATGCAAGAATGAGTAAAAATGCTCCTAACCCCGCACTGAAATATCCCCAGTGTTCTACCTCAGATTCTAAGGGACCATACAGTTCATGAGCATAACTATATCCTCGTATTATGCTGTCAATTGACAATAGAATCATTAATAAGATTTTACGATACCGCATTAGAGTCCTCCCATTTTGGATTATTTGTTACATATTTTTCCACAGCAATTAGTTATAATGACAATATACCATTATAGGTTTATATTTCCTGCTATGCTTACAAAATAATTACTTCTATTAAGTCTATGACCAACTGCAAAGCGGTAACAGTAATGCCCCAAATACCTGAGGCTCAAGTAAATTTTGGTATCTCCAAAAAGAAGAAGCTACTTTTAGCGAAATTTGCAATAAATAATCATAGGCTCAACACGCTTTCGGAGGGAGGGCAGGTTGTGTAAAAGGTCCATAATGGCTATTGACAGCTGGGTTTAAGGTGAGGAAAGTTTTTTTGCTTTGTCCATTATCCAGCAACTGTGGGGAGGAGAAATTATTATGGATATACAGGAACGTTTAGCTGAGACAGCACGGTTGTTGAAAGAACGAGAAAAGTTGTTACACCGTAGGGAAGCGACCTGCAACTTGATTGAAGAGCAAAAAGAACATTGGCAGGAGCTTAAAAAACAGTTAGCTTTAGAAGGTAAAGATTTGGAACGATTGGACGGTATTACCCTGCAAAACTTCTGGCATAGCTTAAGAGGCACTAAAGACATTGCCAAACACAAGGAGCAAGAAGAATACCTGGCGGCCAAAATGAAGTTTGATGGCGTTAATGCAGCCCTTGAAAATCTGGAAGCAGATATCAAGCGAATTGATAAGGAATTAGTCGCTATGGGAGACCCACAATTGGAATACCAGCAGGCTATCCAGGATAAAGAAAAGTATTTACTCCGTTCTGGTGGGCCTGATGCCCGGCATCTGTTTGAAGTGGCAGAACAATTGGGCTGTCTGCAAGCAGAGGCCAGGGAACTGGAGGAAGCGATTGATACTGGTCAAAAAGCATTCAAATCCCTGTCTGAAGTAGAAAAGAGCCTTAGCAGTGCCCAGGGCTGGGGTGTCGTTGATATCCTGGGAGGAGGACTTTTAACTACTGCTATAAAGCATTCGCATATTGGAGATGCCCGGAGAAAAATAAGCCAAGCCCAACAGTTGCTTCGTGATTTTAAAACCGAACTAGCAGATGTTCAAAAAGCCAATGACTCCATAGAAATTGGGGGACTAGGGACTATGGCTGATTTTCTGCTGGATGGATTATTATTTGACTGGATTGTCCAATCGCAAATCAACAATGCTCAGAATCGCACCCGCCAGCTTAAGCAAAAATTACAGTCAACTATTCAGGATCTGTATCAAATACAGGAAAGAAACAGGCAAGCAGCGCTGGAACTGGATGAAGAAAGAAAACGGATAATAGAAACTGCTTCTATGCCTTTAGACTAACGATAAGCAGGTACGCAGCGGTGTGGATACAAACCCAAACTTCGAGGTAATTAATTTCGGATGGACAGGTGGAAAAAAACGGTTGACGAATAACAAACAAAAAAAAATTCTGATTTTCAATTAGGTTTCGGGGAGGGGAAGGGTTATGGTCAGGAGACGGTACATTCTTTATATTGTATTTGTATTAATTGCTGCAGCTTATTACTATTGGACTCATGTTTATGTTTTTACACCTGTCGAAGCTTTTGTTAAAAGCAACATTCAGCATAGAGAGTTATTACACAGCGCTGTCGTTAAAAATGGAGTATTGCTTTTTTATAGTGATACTAATAGTGGAATAGGCGTTGCTTATGAGGTGCATTCCAATTTGACCGGTTGGCAACATATAACCGGCGGAGGAAGTGCCGAACTAATTAATAATGACTATATATCCTGGTGTTGGAGTAGGCTGGAAGACGGAGAACGGGAAACCGGTGTTACTTTTGGTGAACTTATCCACCCTGACGTTACTGCAATGAAGGCCAAGATGGTGAATGGTAACTTGCTTATAGAAAAGGAGGCTACGATTGTTGACTTTAACGGGGGTAGGCTATGGTATGTAGTAAGTGACAAAGCAGTGGATACCGTGAAAATGTATGCTTATTCTTCAAGTGGCCAATTACTGTTTACACATCACTGCTTTGGCGAAATTTAATAATTTTAGGCCCATCTATAAGGAACACTACTTGGATTTTATTTTATATTGCAATGGAATCCTGCGGGTGTCAAAAAGGTCTCCGGTTTTTGCTTTCAAAAAACCAATAAGCTCAGGTAATCTTTCAACTGATGAAGTTATAGTAATTAATTGTCGCCCATCTGTAATTTCAATTTCAAAAAGCGGTTTTGAGAATATGGCAGATATAATAGTCGAGAAATGAGTTCCAATTATACCCTCATAGTATATCTTTGTATTCACAGCGTTAACATATTCCCATAATATTTCTATTTCGCAGTTATCCTTCTTATAGGAGATTTTATCTTCATCTACTCTTAGGACTGCACCTCTTTGGCGGTATTGCGTAGATAGTCCAGTAAACCCCACATAAATGAGTCCACCAATTACAAATAAAATGTTTCCAAATAGAATGGATCCAATTCTTATTCTGCCTCTTGATACCATATCATAAATATAATCGCCTAGTAATAATAATCCTGCCAATAAAATAATCCAATAAAAAATAACCTGATGTCTCTTGTAATAGAAATGCACTATTTCACCTTCTTACCAAATACAGTTTCTGTACATTTATTACCATTTCTCAAAAAAGGATTTAATTCCTGTTTTTTTTATAAATACTCCTATTCCTCTCACTATATCCGGTATTGGCTATTGCATGCCCAGAGGGTTAAAAGGAGTATATTTACAAAGTATTGAAATGTGTATCTGACAAGGATTTTATGATGTATCCTGTTCTATTAAAAAGTGTAATCGTAGCTTTTTCCAAGCCTTAACCCGATAATATTTCAAATATATGGTTGACAATATAGTTTACAGATGTAAATATAATTACATAAGTTTACACTTGTAAACAATATTTGGATTGAGGAGGTAAAGATGAATCTACCTAAAATATCTGATGCGGAATGGGAAGTTATGAAATTGGTATGGAAGAAAAGCCCGATAAGCTCTGAAGAGATAATAGCTTCTCTGTCTGTCAAGATGAACTGTTCCGCTCCAACCATTAAAACATTTATTAACCGGTTGCTAAAAAAAAGTGCCTTAGGTTACGAAAAGTTAGGGCGCAGTTACTCGTACTATCCTTTGGTTTCTGAAAAGGATTGTATAAGAGCGGAAAGCAGCTCCTTTTTGGAAAGAGTATATGGAGGAGCAGTAGGTTTGCTTTTTTCCAACTTTATTGAGGCTGAAAATTTATCAGATGCGGAGATTGAGAGGCTGCAAAAACTACTGGAAGACAAAAAACAACAGAGCTGGCCGCCGGAAACGAAAAGGTAATGCCTCTATGGCGGTCTAATTTCTAAATTAGGGGAGAGAGGATCTGGCTAATGAATATCGTGATTTGGGCTTTTTTGCATATACTCTATGCTTCCATCCTGGTCAGCGTGTTTATCGCATTACTGCTTTTAGTGAAAAAGCTTTTACCTAATCGAATTCCAGCCCGCGTTTTTCATATTATGTGGTTGTTGATTTTCCTGCGGCTTTTAATACCAGTCCAGTTTACAAGCCCTTTCAGCATTTTTAATTTAATTACAGAAAACATACCGATGCTGACCGTCTACCAGGAAAACCAATCATTGATTACAGATCTTTCTTCAACATATCAGTCTTTTGCCCAACCTGATAGAGATGTGCCTGCCACCAAGGCGTCAAATAATGTTCCTGCTGGCAATACTTTTAATCTCCAGCTGTTTTTAAGGGGCATAACTTATATCTGGATAATAGGATGGGCAATTTTAATATTATCCGGACTCGTTTTTACTATTAGGTTCAGAAAACGGCTGAAAACATCTGAAAAAGTAGCGGATGCCATGATTCTGGAATTGGCCGAGCAGTGTGGTAAAAAGCTAAAAATTAAGCGGAGAGTCCCCCTATACATGAATAAATTTTTCAAGGGCCCTGGTATATTGGGTGTTATCCATCCCGCTATTTACCTGCCGGAGGATATAAATGCCCATGTTAATCCAGACCAATTAGAGCATATTCTCTTACATGAACTGGGCCATTACAAGAGAGGGGATCTAATTTGCAACCTGGTTTCGCTCCTGGTTGCCATGATTCATTGGTTCAACCCCCTGGTATGGCTGGCGGTAAAAACAATGAGACAAGAGCGTGAAGTAGCCTGCGATACACTGGTGCTGGAGGTTCTGGGTGAGCCCTATAGGATGGCCTATGGGAAGACTATTTTGAATCTAGCTCGGTTGTTTGCCAATCAGTACCGACAAGCGGATCTAATAAGCTTCAACGAAAACAGCGGACAAGTAGAAAGGAGAATCAAAATGATAAATAGATTTAAAACGGGCTCGTATAAGCTATCGGTCATGGCGGTGGTATTATGTCTGGTAGTAGGAGCGGTATTTCTTACCGATGCTATTAGTGAGAAGCCTTCCCTGAATACTATGACCAATCTATTGGGTAATGAGCGGCTTCAAAACCAATTAGTAGTTATTGATCCCGGACACGGCGGAGATGACGTCGGAGCTGTCTTTATTTCTGCCGATGCCAAAACTAATCAGGTAACTGAAAAAGACCTGAATCTGGATATTGCGCTTAAATTGTATGAGATCCTAAAGAAAGCAGGTATTAAGGTTGAGATGACTCGAATGGATGACCGCAATCTAACTCTAGACGAACGTATTAACATGGCCAATGAAAATAATGCGGCACTGGTTATTAGTATCCATAATAATTCCAGCCCCAATAGAGCCACCCATGGAACGGAATGCTATTTCTATTCAAATTCAGACCTCCAAAATTCGGTATTAACGAACCGAAGATTTACTGAACTGTTGCAGAAAAAACTGGTTGCCCAACTTCAGACTGAAGACCGGGGAGTTAAGGAAGTTAATTCTAGAATTCTCCGGGAAAGTAATGCGCCTGCAGTAATGGTTAATGTAGGCTATTTTACCAATAAGGCAGACAGACAGAATCTTATGGATGCAGCATTCCAGGACAGAACGGCACGGGCTCTATATGATGGGATTATTCAAGCTCTAAATGAGATGGCTGACGCAGGGACGAAAACATCTCAAAAAGATAGTTAGACCGATCCGTACACCACTAGTGCAAGATATACCAATATCAAAGCGTAAACTGGTGCAAGGAGGTTTTTTGCATAGTGAAAAAATTATTATCGGGTTATCGCCTGATATCCGAAATAGAATAATGAAGTGTTACATCTGCACAAGAATAGCGTTTTATAACCGACCAATTATATTTCATTTTCTTCTTTATATAAATCATATAGGACAATATCCTTTTTAATAATGTACCAGAGCAGAGCCACCGCAATTATCAAAATTGGCACGAAAGCGATTAGATTAAACTTGGGGTTAACTATAAGTTCATCAAAAGAGAGCCTTAAAAGCTGTATAATCAGCGGAAGTAACAGGCTTTCTAATGCTCCGTAAATCATCACTCCCAAAATGACCGCTATAAAGCAATATCTTATATCAATATTACATATAAAAAATGTACACAAGCTTAATAAAGTGATTAACAACAATGTATTGACTGCATATGATATATGAAAACTTCTGAAAAAGTAGCAGAATACAGCAATAATAACGGATATTAAAAGAATATCTTTTACCTTGAGATGAATATTAAAAAGCCGGAATCCAAACTCAATAATTAATAGAGTTTGGGGCACGGATATTAATAAAGCAACATACCATGGTATAGCATGCATTTAATACCTCCACTAATCAGCTTAATAATTATATCTTTTGCTACCATTTCTCAAAAAAGAATTAAATTCCTGCTGCTTAATCATATTTCTTTCCGAACACCCGCTATCACCTTCGAATGCCCAGAGCGTTGACAGGAGTTAATTGAACAAGTGTTGAAATATGTATTTACATATACCATCATTGCTAGAAGAATAAACTGAAAGAAGGATAATGATGAAGCGCTCAGCAATATTTTTATTACTTATAGGTTCAATAATATTATTGGTCGTCAGCCCCGTTTTGGCTGATCCTGCATTGACGGTGCAAATAAATGGTTCGGTGGTGAAAGCGCCGGCTGATATGGATGTAATAGAAGGTCAGGTGATGGTTCCCTTGCGCTGGGCGGCTGAAGAATTAGGCGCCAATTCGGTACAATGGGACTCGAGAACCCATACGGTTACCATTAAGACCCCACAGGATTTTTATAATATAGAGAAGTTGTCTTCCTATGCTTGCGGTTTACAAACCAGCCCTGTTGAAAGGGAATTGAAAATCTGGCCACTCCCGGATAAGGTGAAGAACTTGAATCTTTCCCTTGATGTGCCCAACCAAGAATGGGTATTAGAGCTTAAAAAGTTTAATCCGGAGAGAGTGGGCCTAACTCTGCCCATCGAACGCGATAAAATTAACATACGTATTACCAGTGAGGATGGCTATTTTGAACACACCAGCTGCGTATATAGCATCGATAATCACCGGGGCCACTATTACCTGCCTATGGACTGGCTGGGGGACCTGTTCAAAGTAAAGGTAGATTATAATGCGGCGACCAATGTATTATCCATTCAGACCCCTGATATGGAAAAAATCAAAACCCAAATTGCTCAAATAGAAAATATCCTTATTTCATCCAGTGCTGATGAAGCCATAAAATTATGGGGCCGGGGTGAACAAATCCGCAATGGAGCTCTGCAATATGCAGCCTTATCGCCTCAACTTCGCCGGGAAGCAGATAAAAGTTGGTATGTTCGTCGATTCTACTGGGTTACCGGCGGTTCAAGTCCCCAGGTTGGGCCTATAACCATAGAGCACCGGGATAAGCTTAGTGATACGAAGATCGAGTATACCCTTTCCTACCAAGAATTAACTAATCATCCGCCTTATACCACAGCAACAGAAAAAATGGTGGTAGAGAAGCTTCTTGTTAATGGTCGGGAAGGATGGTATATAACGCAAATACTGCAATCCAGTATTTACGGGATTATCGATAATAAGAGTCCAATAAATATAGTAGATATTGATAATGATTTATAGTAAGGGTGGTTTTATGTACAAATATTTTAAAGAATTATTCATGGCTTTATTATTATCAGGTTTGCTAATCGTTGTTTTTATAGCTCCAGCTATAGCTGACTCAGGTCTCATTACTGGCAGCACGATAAACGTGCGTTCCGGCCCGGGTATAAATTTTTCCTTAGTCAGCAGCCTGACTAAAGACACCCGTGTCGAAATCCTGGAGAAAAGCAATGACTGGGTAAAAATTAAATCAGGCAGTTTAACCGGTTGGATTTATGAATCATTAATTAATATTGATAAAGTAGATGTCCAAATGCAGGTTATAGAGCGTACTGTTAATTTAAGATCTGGTCCGGGAACAGCCTATTCACAAGTTGGACAGGTAGTAAAGGGCGATATCTTGATATTAGACGATGTAGAAGGTGAGTGGTATAAAGTTAAAATACCAAGTGATACTATTGCTTTTGTAAGATCCGACCTGGTTAGTAAAGTTGATGCAGAAGAATCTGTTCCTGCTGCTGGGACTAATATTTCGGTTTCGTCTGGTTCAACGACTCAGGATATTAGCGTGATTTTAGATAACAAAAGTTTAAGTTTTGAGGTGGAACCGGTAATTGAAAACAACCGTGTTCTGGTTCCTCTGCGGGCTATTTTTGAAGCTATGGGGGCAGTGGTGGAATGGCAGCAGACGAATAATAGGGCAGTCGCTGCTAAAGGCAATACCACAGTAGTGCTTCCCCTTAATTCTACACATCCTACTATTAATGAAGAGATACAAACCATTGATGTACCAGCTAAAGTGGTTCAGCAGAGAATCCTGGCTCCGCTGCGTTTCGTGGGTGAAGCTTTCGGGGGGCAGGTTACCTGGGATCAGGCCAGCCTGACAGTAAAAATGCAGAGCCCTGCTGCAGAAACGACTCCTATCCAGGTAGAATTACCGAGCTTGCGCTTATCAAGAACCTCGGATTCCACCGGAGTTAAGATTATTATGGAATCAGATGAAACTTTGAAAAGTAAAAAAACCGGTAGTGGTAATAGCATAAGCTACGAATTCGCCGATATTAAAATAGAAGGTACTACCAGTATTAAACAAGTAGCAGGTATAACTGCTGCAGCAACAACCCAGGGAAATAATGTGATGGTTAATATTAATATTCCTGCTGGTGTGGAATACTCAGCTTCAACTGAAAACAATGGGCTGAGGGAAGTAGTCAGCATATCTAATGCGATTACAAGTGTTACCCATAGTACTTTTGGCAGCGGCGGGGAGAGCATTGAAATAGACGCCATATCCGCATTTAAATATACTTCTGACCAGGATGATGACCGCATGGTGATCGAATTAACAAATATCCTGCCAGGCACAGCCAATACCAGCTATAACTTTAATAGCAGTCTGATTAGCAATGTAACCTTTGCCAGCAAGAAAGATCAGCCCAATACTACGGTATTAACTATAGACACCACCAAACCGGTTAAATTTGCGGTGGGAACAGATAGTGACGGTATAGCCGTATTCATTCTCTTTCTTGACAAGAGTACCCTGGAATCAGGACAACCCATAGTAGTCCTTGACCCCGGACATGGCGGCAAGGATCCCGGATCCTGTGGTTATGCCATCGAAAAGAACGCCAATCTGGCTATAGCCTTGAAAGCCGGCGAAGTCCTTTCCCAGAATGGTATAAAGGTAATGTATACGCGTCAAGACGATACCTACTTATTAGTAAACGAAATAGCCGAGATTGCCAACCTGTACAATGCCGCTATTTTGGTATCAATACATAATAATTCTAGTGAAAGTCCGAATGCAACAGGGATAGAGACTTATTACTATGCACCTCTGGAAAAACCGGAATTATTCGTTCAGAAAGATGAGCGCTTCAGCCTGGCTTCGAAAATACAAGAGCATGTAGTTGATGCCATTAACCTCCCGGATCGGGGCGTGAAAACCGGAATTGATGCTAATTTCGCTGTCCTGCGCAACTCCCAAATGCCATCGGCTCTGGTGGAAGGAGCATTCGTCAGCAATCCGGTCGAGGGAACGTTGTTAACCCAGACATCATTCCAGGAACAAATAGGTAAAGCTATAGCCCAGGCGATTACAGAATACATTTCCATGCCAACACAAGACCATTAATGCAATAAATTGGTATTTACAGTGCCTTGTGTCTTCGGTGGCCCAAGGCTTGAGGGGCAAATGTTTCACGTGAAACATTTCCTGTTCGTTTTGTTTGCGTTTACCTGTGTAAATTAGAGAAGTACACCTTAGGGGATGCTTAGGAATGTTTAAAATTTTTAGCTTAAACAAAAACCTTACTTTTAAACGTAGAATAATACTTTTTTTAGTAATAGGTTTATTAACTTTTGCAGTAATGCCTTATATAATAATCCCACTTTTACTTCCTGGCAGTGCTGATGCAAATTCGAAGCTTTTCAACGGGGAATGGTTTAATAAAACGAAACCATTAACTGCAGATCAATACCAAACATTAAATAGATGGGCACACTATTACGGCTACCACGGTTGTGAACCCGAAGTTGGCAATTGTCCGTATAAAGGTGTTTTGGGGAATTGGAAGCTGGTGTTAAACTATTTAAGAGAAGAAAAGCCATGTCCTGTGAAGGACTTTATACCTAATACATTTTAGCAAATTGAAGGGAGTATAACTATACATGCCGAAAAGATGGATGGAAGAAAAAGCCGCAAAAGAAAAAGTATTAAACGAAATGAATTTTGGTTTCCTGGGGATGTCTCATGAAGGAAAACCTTATGTGGTTCCAATGTCTTTCGCCTACCGGGAGGATAAAATTTATCTTCATGCCGCACTAAAGGGTTTAAAAATTGAATACCTTAAAAATAATCCTGAGGTTTGTTTTACTGTTGCCAGGCTTAATGAGCTAATACAAAATCATGGTGATCTTTGTGACTATTCACTTCGCTACCAAAGTGTTATTACCAGGGGTAAGGCCACGATGCTGGAAGATCTTAATGAGAAGATGGCTGCACTTAACATTTTGGCAAGCAAGTATTCCAAAGGTAAGACAAGTTCTGTCATAGACCCTAAAAAGGCAGAGGTTACAGCGGTTATAGTTATTGATATTAAAGAAATGACCGGCAAATACAATGTTAGTGTTTAGATATTATTAAAGAAAAAGCATGGGATGAATATGAACGATTATCTAAATAATATAGCTCGAACTGACGAAGAGAAACGTCTGCTTGCCAGGTTGAATGAACTTGTACAAAAGGCTGTACATGGGATATGTGGACAAAGTGATTTTATCGATCTGCGTCAGCAGGAACTGGCTCGAGCAGTGGCAGTTTCAGAATCAGGAATCAATTGGTATCTAAACGGGGGGTATGATGAAGCCGAACGTAAAAGATTACTTGTAAGTCCTGAATGGGAAGTGGATCCTGATACCAGAATTGCTTATTTACGGATCAACCATAAAAAATTTAAAGAACAGTCAATAGGGCACCGTGATTATATGGGGGCGATTTTAAATCTGGGTATCAAAAGAGAAAAGCTCGGGGACATTATCGTCCAAAACGATATGGCTTATGTTATAGTGGATGTTGATATGGTGGATTTTATCTGTCAGCAGCTATCAAGAGTTAAGCATGGCAGTGTATTGGTAGAAGAGATAACCAAGGAAGAATTCATTTTTACGCCACCCGAACTTACAATCGTACAATTAACACTGGCTTCTCTGCGGCTGGATGCTGCTATTGCGGGTGCATATAATTTATCGAGATCAGGTGCTGAAAATGTGATCGAAGCGGGGAATGTGAAATTAAACCAGATGGAGATATTTAAAAGCTCTGCGCAGGTTAAGAACGGAGATTTGATTTCGGTACAAGGCCTGGGCCGTTTCCAATTAAAAGAAATTGGCGGACTTTCCCGTAAAGGTCGTTATCGTGTGCAGATTTCTCGCTGGTAATCAGATAGGAGTGATAGTAAATGACATGGCAATGGCGCTTGCCGACAAATATTTTCTTTGGAGCAGATGCAGTAAAAAATAACTATAAGTCGTTGGAATCACTGGGCAAGAAGGCTCTGATAGTTATGGGTCAGGGTGGTTCAGCCAGGCGTAACGGTGCATTAAATGATGTATGTCATGCCCTGCAACAGTGTTCAATGACCTGGGAAAACTTTGACCAGGTTGAAGCCAACCCTTCTATTGCAACCGTTAGAAAAGGTGCGGAAATAGCACAGATTAGTAAATGTGATTATATAATTGGCATAGGGGGAGGCTCTCCGCTAGATGCAGCCAAGGCCATTGCTATTCTGGCAGTGAACGATATTAGTGACGAAAAACTAGTTAACCTGGAATTTGAAACGGCACTTCCATTAGTTGCAGTTCCTACTACAGCTGGAACTGGATCAGAAGTAACACCTGCCAGTATTCTGACATACCCGGAGGTTGAAAGCAAGATCAACGTTTCCAGCCCTCTTATTATCCCGCGGTTGGCTTTCCTCGATCCGGTTTATACTTTGGACCTTCCACTAAGTATCACTATTGATACGGCAGTAGATAGTTTAGCCCACGCACTGGAAGGTTATCTGGCTAAAAGGGCTAATCCGGTAACAGATATTATAGCCCGAGATGCGCTTGGTATACTGGGACCAAAACTAAAGGAAATGGCTGCTGGACAACATCTGACTCTGGAAGACCGGGATAATCTGCTCTATGCATCTATGTTGGCAGGAATGGTCATCAGTCATACCGGAACGTCAATTCCTCATGCGCTGGGATATTCACTGACCTATTTTAAGGGATTACCTCATGGAAGAGCAACTGGTATGATTCTGCCAGGTTTTATGGATTTTAATGTTCTTCATAGTAACAGCCCTAAAGTAAAAGCAGCTATGCAGTGGGCAGGGTTCAAAAGTGTGGAAGAGTTTAGAAGCATCTTGCAGAGGTTGTTAGGCAAGGCACAGGATTGTACGCAGGTGGAGAAGGAAAAGTATATCGAAATCTGTATGGAATTAAAGGCGAAAAGTGTAGCTAATAATTTAGTTGCCGCTAATAAAAATGATTTACTTAATATGATTAATAATCTTTAATACGTGAGAAAAAGTATTGATTTCAGCAGTACTAATTTATTATATGGAGAATAATTAATGTAAATGAATACTCTCCGAGCCTGATGCCCTAAAGTATTGCCAAGGGTTCCAGGACGACAGGGTGCGTTTGGAAACGAACGTGCCTCCCTTATGGAAAGGAGGGGCTGTATCGGTGGATTACTAAAGGTAAGCCTGC
>JBDKUD010000209.1:0-2446 GCA_039679805.1 Syntrophomonas sp.
ATAAACCCACCCTTAGATTACTAGTATCTTTTGCGGGATAATGTAGACATGATTCCCATTTCCTGGCGGTATTTGGCTACGGTGCGGCGTGATATTCTAAGTCCCTTTTCCTTGAGCATCTCCACAATAACTTGATCACTCAATGGTTGGGTGGTATCTTCGTTATTAATAAGTTCCTCAATCATATGTTTAATACTCTTGGATGATACCTTATCAGGACTGTCTACCGACTCTACCCCGCTGCTAAAGAAGTATTTCAACTCAAATAGTCCCTGGGGAGTTTGAATATATTTATTATTGGTGGCCCGGCTTACAGTTGATTCGTGTACTTCAACCAGATCCGCTACCTGTTTTAGATTAAGGGGTTTCATATATTCTACCCCTTTATTGAGAAATTCTTTTTGAATATCGACAATACAACGGGCTACTTTATAAAGAGTTATACGTCTTTGTTCTATGCTTTTTATGAGCCATATAGCTGCGCCCATTCTTTCTTCCAAATACTTCTTTACATCACCGGCAAAAGCGTCAGGTTGACGCAGGACATTTTCATAAAGCTGATTGACTACCAGTCTGGGGAAATGTGAATCGTTGATAATTACTATATACTCTCCGTCCAACTGCTGAACAATTACGTCCGGAACTATATATTTTATCTCATCATCATTGCTATACTGCAGACCCGGGCGGGGGTCGAGAGTTCTAATCAGGTCACAGGTTTCCTGCACCTGGCAAACCGTAATCCCTAATGTTTGCGCAATTTTGTTAAGCCGGCCTTTGGCCAGATCGGGCAAATGACTTGCGATTATTTCCCTCACCAGGGGATTGTCTTTACCAAATTGTCTAAGCTGCAAAAGCAGGCATTCGGATAAATCGCGAGCACCTACTCCATGGGGATGAAATGACTGAATTATTTCCAGAACTTCTTGCACCCGGTCTACAGTTACATTAAGCCGGGTAGCTATCTCCTCATCCTCTATGCAAAGGTAACCATTATTATCGATACTGCCAATAATAAAATGGCCAATAACAAGTTCATCAGCCTTTTTGCTGACCAGATGCAATTGAAATTCTAAGTGTTCATACAGGGTAGGCCGTTTGGTCAGGAAATTTTCAAATGATTTTTGTTCTTCCGGATCGTGTTGCGAGTACCCGATATCCCGATCATTGAAATATTCCAGCCAATCCTCAATTTTGGCCTTATCTAGGTCTTCTTTTTGCTTTTCCTGGTCAAATGAATCATCGACTTCTTTCACTTCCAGGAATGGGTTCTCTTCTAATTCCTGTTGGATATAATCATTTAGTTCCAGAGTAGACATTTGTAGAATAGCAATAGCCTGACGTAGTTCAGGCGTCATTACTAGTTTCTGTTGTTGTTCAAGAAACACGTCATGTGTAAGCCTCATCCATGTCCCCCACTTCAAATCGATTCCTGTAACAACCACAATCGAAAATTAATTTTTTTTAAATATCCACCTTGAGTATAATTCAAGTTCTGTATCTATCTCTATTTATAATAACTTTTAAGCTGATTAAATAAAATATTCTCTAAGGATTGTTAGATGTCCTGCCAATTTCATATGTCTTCTATTGTCTCTTTAGCCAAATTTTCCAATTTCCGCATCCGATAAGCAACACCAGATTTGCTCAATGGCGGGTCCAGCATGGTTCCTAATTCTTTTAGAGTCGAATCAGGATTTTCTATCCTTATGATGGCCAGTTCTCTTAATCCGGGTGGTAAACCCTGAACCCCTTTTCCGGCAATTAGTTTTTCAATAATTTCAGTCTGGCGTAATGAAGCATCTACGGTTTTTACCAGGTTGGCAGTTTCGCAATTAACCTGACGGTTAACATTGTTACGCATGGATTTTATTATTCGTATGTTCTCAAAATCCAATAGGGCTTTACTGGCACCTACGATGCGTAAGAAATCTACTATTTTTTCGCCCTCTTTGATGTACAATAGCAAGGTATTTTTTCGTTCGCTTATCCGGGCCTCCAGTCCGATACGAGCTAATATCTTTTGTGTTTCTGCGGCCAGACGATTATCATTAACCAGAAGTTCGAGGTGGTAATCGCCGGAAGGGCGGTTTATGAAGCCCCGGCACAAAAATAGTCCCCGCAAATAAGCCCTTCGGCAACAGGCTTTACCCAGTAAATGCCAGGCCACCTGGCGTCTCACCTGCATGTTTTCATCTGCCAAAGCCAGTTCTTTTATTACCGATAAATCATGTGCGGTAAAACAGGTGTCGACAACATATACTTTGTTTCTGTTAAAGTGTCGGCGTTTCTCCATCCTCACCGATGATTGCAGATGGTAGGTTTGTTTGACCATGGTAAACATTTTACGGGCGGTAGCTGCATTTTCGGTTACTGCCCTTACTATCAGGTTTTCACCATCGCCATCAATAATACTACCACTTACAGCCAACATGGCAGCTATTTC